>VBHW01000037.1:0-12432 GCA_005881055.1 Chloroflexota bacterium | reverse complement strand
GTCGTGCTGATCGCCGGCTTGGCCGGGCTGACCACCACGGACTCGTTCTCGTCGTTGCACGCGCCACTGACGGCGGCGTTGTTCTCGTCACCGCTGTAGCTGGCGACCCAGCGATACGTTCCGGCCGCGCCCGTTGGGAAGCTGCCCGAGCTGTAGTCACCGTTGCCGTTGACCGTGGCCGTGCTCGTGTGGATGGGATCGCCGGTGCAGTTGACGTCGTTCGGGCCGTACAGCTTGAACGTGATCGTCCCGGTGCCGTTGAACGTGCCAGACAGGTGCGCGACGTCGCTGATCGAGCCGCCGACCGTGACGTTGCCCGACGCGGTCGTGGAGATCTGCGGGATGTTCTGCTCGACGGTCACGATCTCGCTGTTGCACGAGCTCGTGGCGCCGTTGTTGTTCGCGTCACCGCTGTACGTCGCCTGCCAGTAGAAGACGCCGGCGTGGTTGAAGGTGATCGCATCGGAGTTGGGGACCACACCGTTCACGACGGTCTTCGTGCCCGCGGCGGCGAAGAACGTGTCGCAGGTGTCGTCGCTGTAGACGGTGTAGGTGACCGTGCCGCCCGCGTTCGCCGAGGCGTCATGGAGCGTCGACGTGTCGTGGACCGCAGTGCCCAGGCTCACGGTGATCGAGGCGCCGCTCTGGCCACCGCCGACGAGGCTCGTCGTGATGGTCGGATTCGCCTTGTTGACCACGACCGACTCGTTGTCGTTGTTGCACGCGCCGGAGACGGGCAGGTTGTTCGCGTCGCCGCCGTAGCTGGCGATCCAGCGATACGTCCCGACCGCCGTCGGCACGAAGTTCGCCGACGTGTAGTCGCCGTTGCCACTCACGGCCTTGGTCGTCGTGAAGACCGCCGCGTTGGCGCAGGTCGCGTCGTCCGGGCCGTAGAGCTTGAACGTGATCGTGCCGCCCGCATTGGCGGTGGCGCCGCTCAGGTGTGCGACGTCATGGACGGAGCCGTCGATCGTCACGTCGCCGGAGGCGGTCGTGCTGATCGCTGGCTGAAGCTTGCCGATGACGACGTTCTCGTCGGCGTCGTTGCACGAACCGCTGACCGGCGAGTTATTCGTGTCGCCGCTATAGCTCGCGATCCACCGGAAGGTGCCGGCGGCCGTCGTCGTGTAATTGTTCGACGTGTAGTCGCCGTTGCCGTTGACGGTCTTCGTGTTCGTGAACACGACGCTGCCGGAGCAGTTCGTGTCGTTCGGGCCGTACAGGTTGAAGGTGATGGAGCCGGTCGGGTTGAGGCCGCCGCTCAGGTGCGCGATGTCATTGATCGTCTGCCCGATCTGGACCGCCGCCGAGGCCGTCGTGCTGATCGCCGGCTGCTTCTTCGCGACGTTGAAGCACTCGGTCGTCAGGTTCGTGTGTGACGTGGCGAGGTAGTGCGACCCCGTCGCCGGCGAGTACTCCGCCCTGAAGCAGTAGTGGCCGGGCGCGTCCGGCGTGAATGCATCGGAGACCGCCGCACCGCCGGAGAGCGTCTTCGTGCCGCCCACCTGCGTCCCGCCGCTCGTGCAGTCGGGATTCGAGCCCGATGGGCCGCAGACGAAGAACTTGATCGTCCCGGTCGGGGTGCCCTTGGTGCCGGTCAGGGTCGCCGTGTCCGTCACCGACCCGCCGATCGTGATCGAGGAGTCGCTGACGCTCGTCGACATGTTCGGCGTCACGCAGAAGGAGAAGTTGCCGAGCGCGAAGTCCGACAGCGTCGCGGTCACCGACTGCGACGAGCGGGTCTCGGCGAGGAAGCTCGTGAAACAGCCCGTGTCGAGCCCGAGCTCGGTGAGATTCAGGCCGCCCTCGAAGAGGCCGCCGGGCGGATAGACCTGGGCGTCGACGTCCCGGTTCTGGTACGGCCAGGCCGAGCTCGTGAACTCGGCGCTGTTGGTCTTGCCGCAGCCAACCTGGTTCGTGCCGTCGCACTCGCCCGTGTTCGCGACGAGGTCGAGGCTGCCGTTCGAGCCGCCCGAACCGACCCACTTGTAGACGGTGAAGTTCGGGACCGAGCCGCCGTTCGTGTAGTCGGAGAGGACGAGGATGTCGCCGACCGCGTGCTCGCCGCTGAACTTGAAGCCACCCTGCGAGCTCGTGTTCGTCTTGCCGATCGCGTTCTTGAAGAACCAGAAGCCGACCTGGTTATCTCCGTCGACTTCGTATTTGTCGAGGCCGAAGTAGGCGATCGTGTCGCTGCCGACGGTATACGCCGCCGCGAACGCGTGGATGATGTCGTCCTTCGGTTGTGGCTTCGACGTCGTCCAGAGCCAGGGTCCGCCCTGGAGGAGCTGCTGGTCCTTGGAGCCGCCGCCGGTGAAGATGTCGTCGGCGGTCGTGTTGACCAGGTCCGTGATGAACTGGATGTTGTCAGCACCCGATGTCGACGTCCCGTTCTGGGAGTCGGCGTAGACCTGGTCCCAGTCGTGGCTCGTCGAATGGGCGATGTTGCCATCGAGCTCGAACGTCGAGCCACCGACGTTCGCCAGCGCGCTCTTCGGTGCGGCGAACTGGGTGTACTGCAGAAGCAGCGACAAGATGAAGAGCACCACCCACGTGAGGGTGATGCTCTTCCGGGTGCGCGAATTCAGGCGCAGCAAGAATCCCCGAGACATGTTGTGACCTCCCCGAGTCCCCGAGACGGACGGACGATAGATGTCGGCCCTCGCCGTAGATGAGTACTGGACCCGATGAGTGTAGTACGGCCCCGAAGGCCGGCAAAGGTACTAGGACTAAGTGCGAATAACTAGTCCCAATCTCACCGATGTCTCCCGCATCGTATGACCCGGGCAACGCTTCTCCGTTGCGGCCCGTCACCGAACTCCTGGTACCAGGGTCCTTGGCCGGTCTGGGACCGTCTCGTCGACCTCCGGCCGGTACGATGGGAACCTCCGATGACCACCTCCACCACGCACATCCCTCCGATCCGCAGCCAGGTCCGGGACGCGATCACGCGCGCCTGGGAGCGGGCGATCGCAGCCGGGTCGCTGCCGGCGCTGCCTTCGGACGCCGAGCCCGTGGAGGTCGAGGTCGCGCGACCATCGCACCCCGAGCACGGCGACCTGTCGACCAACCTCGCGATGAAGCTCGCCCGCCCATACCGCCGCTCGCCCCTGGCGATCGCCGGCGTCCTGGCGGAGGAGCTCGCTCTCTCTGGGCCCGGCGAGGAGGGCGGCCCGCTCATCGCCGAAGCCGTTGCCGCGGCTCCCGGCTTCGTCAACGTCAGGCTCACCGACGGCGCCCTCGAGCGATCGATCGACGCGATCCTCGCCGCCCCACAGGCGTGGGGGCGGGTGACGACCCAGCGGCCGGAGCGGGTCGACGTCGAGTTCGTATCGGCCAACCCGACCGGGCCCCTGCACATCGGCAATGCGCGCGGAGCGTTCGTGGGCGACCTGCTCTGCCGCGTCCTCGAGGCGGGCGGCCACACGGTGACGCGCGAGTACTACTTCAACGACTTCGGCGGGCAGATCCGGCAGCTCGGCTCCTCGGTGGCGGCCCACCGTGCGGGCACTCCGCCACCGGAGGACGGCTACCGAGGCGCGTACGTCGCGGACCTCGCGGCGGCGATGCCCGAGGAGGTCTGGCAGTCCGCTTCGGGGCTGGGCGCCGACCGCGAGTGGATCGTCGGCACCTGGGCGTCAGAGGAAGTGCGCGCCGGAATCGAGGCGAGCCTCGCGCGGCTGGGCGTCCGGTTCGACCGGTGGACGACGGAGGGCTCGATCCACCGCGACGCGTGGGTCGACCGCGCCATCGGGCGGCTCAACGAGGGAGGGCACCTCTACGAAGCGGATGGGGCGCTGTGGTTCCGGTCGACGGCCTTCGGCGACGACAAGGACCGCGTCGTGCGCCGGTCGAATGGCGAGCTGACGTACTTCGGCTCGGACATCGGCTACCTCGTCGAGAAGTTCAGCCGCGGCTTCGACCGCCTCATCTACGTGTGGGGCGCCGACCACCATGGGACCGTGGCGCGACTCCGCAACGCGGCGGTCGCGATGGGCTTCGACAGGGACGCCGTCGAGGTCATGCTCATTGCGTGGGTCCGGTTCGTTCGCGACGGGCGTGAGATCTCGATGAGCAAGAGGTCGGGCGAGTTCATCACGCTCGACGAGCTCCTCGAAGAGATCGGCGTGGACGCCGCCCGCTGGTTCTTCGCCTCGCGCGGTCACACGTCGGGCATCGACTTCGACATCGAGCTCGCCAAGAAGCAGTCGTCCGAGAACCCCGTCTACTACGTCCAGTACGCCCACGCCCGCATCGCGTCGATCGTGCGCAAGGCACGTGAGGCCGGCCTCTCGGCGGCGTCCAGCGTCGCGGGCGGACTGGCCGGCGCGCCCGAGGCTGCCCTCGCCCGCGAGGTCGTGCGCCTGCCTGAGGTCGTCGAGGACGCGGTCGCCGCGGGGGAGACACAGGGCGTGACCGCGTTCGCGACGGACCTCGCGACGGCGTTCCATGCCTTCTACCGGGACGCGCGCGTCGTGGACTCCGACGAGCCCGAACGGTCGCGCCGCCGCCTGGCCCTTGCCGAGGCGACGCGCATCACGCTCGCGAACGCGCTCGGCCTGCTCGGGATCTCGGCCCCGGACTCGATGTAGGCGAAGCCGACGTCGGCGGCGCTGATGCTGGCGACCGGGCGTCAGCCGACGCCGGTCACCGCCCCGCGCAGCCGGCGCACGCTGGCCGCATCTGATCCGACGAAGAGCGTGACGCCCTTCGCGCCGTTCTCGACGAGAGCCGTGCTGCCCGACATCGCCGCGAGCGCGGACTTCGCCGCGGCCGAGAACTCCGCGGCGTCAGCGGGCGTGTCCCAGGCGGTCTGGATCGCGATCGCGTAGCTCTTCCCGGACGAGGCGAGCACGAGCCGATCGCCGCCCCAGCCCTCGGTCGCGGCGATCGCCGCGTCGGCGTCGACCCCGCCGCCGGCGATGAGCCATTCGACGAGTCCGAACTCGCCCCACGTGTCCTGCGTCTCGACCCGCCAGTCCCCGCCCAGCCGCGCGGCCAGGTCGGCCGGGAACGCGACGGCGACGGGCGCCTCGTGGGCGACGTACTTCTCCGGGTGCATGACCTGCTCGCTCGAGTCCGGCGGCTGGGCATACGCGGCGTCGACGGCTGACCAGCCGCCGGTCGCGCGGAGCGATTCCACGAACGACAGTCCGCGCGTGTACGGGAACGTGAGCTGGTCACGCAGAACGGTCGGCATCGATTCGACGACGGCGTTCTGGGCCGGATCGAGCGCCGACTGCGCGAACTGCAGCATCTGGACGAGCGTGAAGTTCTGCTGCGCCCAGTCGGACATGAGGAGGGTCGCGTCGCCCTCCGCGAGCGAGAGCCGCGCGAGCGAGCGATCGCTCTGGTCGGCCGCGCTCGTGCGGAGCTTCTGCAGGCCGAAGTTCTGGTCCTGGAGCGCGTGGTCGAACTCGTGCGCGAACGAGATCTGCTCCACCGGTCCGAGCCCGCCGCTCCGCGAGATGACGAACAGCGACTTCCTGTCCGGGTCGTAGTAGCCCGTCACGGCCGCGCCGAGCAGCTTCAGGTACAGCTCCTTCAGCGACTCGTCGGACGGGAGCAGCCCGAGGGCCTCGTAGAGCTTCTGGCTGGCGGCGATCTGATCCGGAGGATTGTCCTGGTCGAACTGCGTCCGGAGGGCAGCCTTGAGGCCGGCCTCGTCGAGGACCTGCGGGGTCACCGATGCCTTGGCGGTCAGGCCGCGGATCTGTTGGACCTGCCCTTCGATACGGGAGTAGACGGCCTCCGCCGCCTCCGGGGTCCCGCTCGGCCCGGGCGAGTAGAACGGAAACGACGGCGCCGCGGATCCGGATGCTGCGGCGGGAGGGGTCGCCGGCGTGCTCGGGCCGCAGGCAGCACCGCCGATGACGAGCGAGGTCAGGAACGCGAGGCGCCAGAGGCGCGCCCGGCGCATCGGGTCGCGGCGCGTCATAGCGCGATGGTCCCACACCCTCCCGGCGTGCGCCGGTGCCGGTCACCCGGGGTCCGGGAACGCGAGGCGGGATCGTATGCGTTTCTTAATCGCTTGCGCGCTTGAGGCGCAACGCCGCGTCCCTAGTCTCTTGAGACGGAACACCCAACGTTCCATCCTCCCTCCCTCCGACGGGGAGCGCCGATTGGGCAGGCGCTCCCCGTCATCCTTTTCCGCCGCCGACCGGAGGTGGGGCCGCTTGCGCCGCCGCCGTCCGAGGCCGGGCGCGACGGAACGGCAGGCAGTCGGCGTGCATGGTCCTGTGTCAGAATCGCGGCGATGGAGCTGACCTGGTACGGGCGCACGTGCATCCGCCTTCGCGGCCGCGATGCGGTCGTGGTGGCCGACCCCTATACCGACGTCGTGGGTCCGACAGGTCGGGGCATCACGGGCGAGGTCGTCACGTTCAGCCATCCTGACGATGAGCCACCCAAGGCCAGGGGCCGCGTTGCGGGCAATGGGAAGACG
The DNA here is from genome assembly GCA_005881055.1 of Chloroflexota bacterium. Lineage (GTDB taxonomy): Bacteria > Chloroflexota > Limnocylindria > Limnocylindrales > CSP1-4 > C-114. The sequence continues at coordinate 5,987 of VBHW01000037.1, read as the reverse complement.
TCGCTGCCCACGAGCCTGGAGCGCGCGTTCGTCCTCGATGGACCGGGCGAGTACGAGGTCCGCGACGTCCTCGTGACCGGCGTGCGGACGTATCGCGACGATGCCCGGGGCGCGGTCCGGGGACGCCAGACCGCCTTCGCGGTCGAGCTCGACGGCGTGCACACGATCCATCTCGGCGACATCGGCCACCTGCTCACCGAGGAGAAGCTCGGGGACATCGGGCCGGTCGACGTGGCATGTGTCCCGATCGGCGGGGCGCTCTCGCCGACCCGCGCGGCCGAGCTCATCGCCCAGCTCGATCCGCGGATCGTCGTGCCGATGCCGGTCTGCGAGCAGGACGGCGACTGCGACGAAGCCCTGGCGACGTTCTTCCACGAGATGGGCGGCGCGCCGGGCCAGGCCGTCCCGAAGCTCGCGGTCACGCCCTCGAGCCTCCCGAGCGAGACCACGACCGTCCTCCTCGAGGCGCGCGGCCGGGCCTGACCGCATCCGGCGGCGAGGATCGGCGCCTTGCGAGGCCCGGCGCCCTACGAGGCGTCGACGACGATCCGGCCGCGCTTCACGACGGTGCGCACGAGATCGGCGCCCGGCCAGTAGGGGATCTGGGCGGCGTTCGGGACCCGCCAGATCACGAGGTCTGCCTGCCTCCCGGGCTCGAGCGAGCCGGCCTGGTCCCCCAGCCCCAGGGCGTGAGCCGCGTTGACCGTCGCGGCCGTCAGCGTCTCGGACGGGGTCATCTTGAGGGTCAGGCACGCAAGCGTGAGGACCAGCGGCATGCTCGGCGTGGGCGACGTCCCGGGGTTGAAGTCCGTGCCGAGGGCGACCGGGACGCCGGCCTCGATGAGCTTCCGCGCCGGGGCGACGTGGTCCGCCATGAGGAACCACGTCGTGGCCGGCAGCAGCGTCGCGACGACCGGATGATCCGACCGCGCCGCATCGGCGAGCGCGGCGATCCCCTCCTCGGACGGGTTCCCGAGGTGGTCGGCCGAGGCCGCGTGGATCTCCGCTGCGAGCTCGGCCCCACCAGACGGTGCGAGCTCGTCCGCATGGAGCCGCGGCGCCATCCCGTATGCCGCCGCCGCCTCGAGGATGCGCCGGCTCTGCCCGGCAGTGAAGACGCCCTCCTCGCAGAAGACGTCGCAGAAGCGGGCCCGGCCCTGGGCTGCCACCCCCGGCAGCTGCTCCTCGAGCACATTGCGGACGTACGCCTCGGTGCCGTCCGGCCGGACCCGGAACTCGGCGGGGACGGCGTGGGCTCCAAGGTAGGTCGGGAGGACGTCGATCGGGCCCTCGCGGCCGAGCTGATGGGCGACCTCGAGCAAGCGGAGCTCCGACGCGAGATCGAGGCCGTAGCCCGACTTCGCCTCGATCGTCGTCGTGCCGTGGGCGAGCATCTCGCCGAGCCAGGCACGGCCGTGGGCCGCCAGTGCCTCCTCGTCGGCCGCCCGCGTCGCCGCGACCGTCGAGAGGATCCCGCCGCCCGACGCGAGGATCTCGAGGTAGCCCGCTCCCCGCTGGCGCAGCAGGAGCTCACCCTCGCGCGACCCCCCGAACAGGAGGTGCGTGTGGGGGTCGACGAGACCCGGCGTGACGGTGCCGCCGTCCGCATCGAGCGGCGCGAAGCGCTCGAGCGGCAGCCCCTCGCCGGCGATCGCGCGCTCGACGGCACGACGAGAGCCGACGGCGACGATCCGGCTCTGCCAGGTCGCGACGACCGGAGCATCCGGGCTGCCGGGACCACCCGCCGAGGCCGCGTCGAGCACGGCGGTGTCGCCCTGCGCGGGACCACGGCGCAGGCCACCGGCCATCGTGTGGATCTCGGCAGCGCCGACGACGAGGAGCCCCTCGGCTTCAAAGCCGCGCCGACCGCCGCTGATGATCCGCAGCGTCATCCTCGCTCCCGCGTCATCCTCGCTCCCGCGTCAGGTGCGCCCAGTGCCCTGCGCAGCCGCGAGCTTCAGCTCGAGTGCCTGGAACGGCGAGAAGCCGCGGAGCTGCAGGAACTCGGCGGCCGCCCGGAGTCGCGTCTCCTCCGGATCAGCCGTCGAGGCTCCAGCGTGGTCCGCGACGTCGAGGAGGGCGGCGAGCGGGGCGAGCCCGATGAGCTCAGACTCGGCCAGATCGACGCCGTCGTTGGCCGCCTCCGCCTCGACGGTCTCCCAGACGAGCCAGAGCGGCGTCTCGCGGAAATCGAGGAGGTTCATCGACACCTGGGCGGCGTTGAGCTCCTCGATGAAGAAGCCGTTCGCCTGCACTTTCGACAGGCCGCCACCGGATTCGCGGACCCGCCGGGCGATCCGCTTCGCGAGGTCGAGATCGTCGCTTGCGAGGTTGATGTTGTAGGCGATGAGGAACGGTCGGGCGCCCACGGCGACGGCCCCGGCCGACGGGTGCATGCTCGCCGGTCCGAAGTCGGGTTCGCGACCGGCCGTCGCGATGTCGAGGCGCAGCCCCTCGTACTGGCCCCGCCGGACGTCGGCGAGCTTCACGCGGTCGGGCCTTGTCGCAGCGGCGGCGTAGAGGTAGACGGGCAGGTCGAACCGGCTGGCGATCCGCCGCCCGAACGCGCGGGCGAGGTCCACGCAGTCGGCGAGCGTGGTCTCGCCGAGCGGGATGAAGGGGATGACGTCGACCGCCCCGATGCGCGGATGCTCCCCCCAGTGCTGCTCCATGTCGATCTCGTGGACCGCCACGGCTACCGCCCGCTCGAGGGCGTCGGCGACGCGCTCGGCCTCCCCGGCGAGGGTCAGGACGCTCCGGTTGTGGCTGGGATCGCTCGTCCGGTCGAGGAGATGGACACCCTCCGCGCTCGCGATGGCGTCGGCGAGGTGCTCCACGACGTCAAGGCGCCGGCCCTCGCTGAAGTTCGGCACGGATTCGACGAGGCCCATCGGCCGTATCGTGACATGTCCCATCGGCCGGACGCGGGGGCTGTCGGCGCCGGCGGCGCCCGTCCGACGCGGGGTGCTAACGCATGTTAGATGGTAGACTAACGCGCCGGTTCGAAGCCACCTGCCGCGATCGAGGTGCGCCCTGACCTCCACGACCCGCCGCAGCCTCATCCACCATCGGGATTTCCTCCAGCTGTGGTCGGCCGCGACGATCAGCCTGTTCGGCAGCCAGGTGAGCACGATCGCGATCCCGACGATCGCGATCCTGACGCTCGGGGCGACGACGTTCGAGGCGTCGCTCCTGTTCTTCTTCGAGATGCTGCCGTTCATCCTGTTCACGCTGCCGGCCGGCGTGTGGGTCGACAGGCTGCGCCGGCGGCCGATCCTCATTGCTGGGGACCTCGGTCGGGCGATCGCCCTGGCGACGATCCCGATCGCCTACGCGCTGGGCGGCCTGACGGTCGTCCAGCTGTACGTCGTCGCGTTCGTGACCGGGGTCCTGACGGTCTTCTTCGACGTCGCGGACCAGTCCTACCTGCCGGCGCTCCTCGACGCGGACCAGCTCGTCGAGGGCAACGCCAAGCTCCAGATCAGCCAGTCGGCGGCGCAGATCACCGGCCAGGGCCTCGGCGGGGCGATCATCGGCCTCGTCACCGCGCCGTTCGCGGTCGTCGTCGATGCGCTGAGCTTCGTCGCGTCGGCGGCTCTCATCTTCGCGGTCCGCAAGCCGGAGAACCCTCCGGAGGCTCGGCACGAGGCCGGCGCGACCGACCGTCGAAGCATGCGCTCCGAGATCGCGGAAGGCCTGCGCTACGTCCTCGGCCACCGGTACCTGCGCAATATCGCCGCCTGCACCGGGCTGTCGAACCTCTTCAGCAGCCTCGTCTTCGCCGTCTTCTTCGTCTATGCGTTCCGGGTGCTCGGCCTCTCGCCGCTCACGCTCGGGATCGTGTTCGGCATCGGCAACATCGGCTTCCTCATCGGCGCCTTCGCGGCGGGCCGCCTGCCGAGGCTGATCGGCGTCGGCCACACGATCGTGCTCTCGTCGTTGCTCAGCGGCCTCTCGGTCCTGCCGATCGCGATCGCTCCCGCGTCCGAGCGCTCGATCCCGTTCCTCATCGTCTCCCAGCTCGGGGCAGGCTTCACGCAGGTCGTCTACAACGTCAACCAGGTGTCCCTGCGCCAGGCGATCACGCCGGAGCGGATCCAGGGCCGGATGAACGCGACGATGCGCTTCATCGTCTGGGGGACGATGCCGATCGGTACGATCCTCGGCGGTGTCCTCGGCACCGTGGCCGGGCTGCACGAGACGATCTGGATCGGCGCGATCGGCGGCCTGTTCGCCTTCGTGCCACCGCTCCTCTCCCCGGTCTGGGGGCTGCGCGAGATTCCGACGGGCGCGGAGGGCAGCGACCTCGGCGGAGCCGTGGCGGGAGCCGGCCTGCCGCCCGCCGCCATCGCCTCCATCGAGGCGGAGGCCGACGCCGACGAGGACCGCAACGGAGAAGAGTCCGCCTGATAGGCCGCTTGCGCTGTCGGCGCATCAACCCCGATCGATCATCGGCACGCGCACGCCGCGCTCGGAGGCCACCTCGATCGCCCGCTCGTAGCCCGCGTCGGCATGGCGGATCACGCCCATGCCCGGGTCCGTGGTCAGGACCCGCTCGAGCTTCCGCGCGGCGAGCTCCGTCCCGTCGGCGACGACGACCATCCCGGCGTGCTGGGAATAGCCGATCCCCACCCCGCCGCCGTGATGGATCGACACCCACGTCGCGCCCGCGGCGGTGTTCACGAGGGCGTTGAGGAGCGGCCAGTCCGCGATCGCGTCGGAGCCGTCGCGCATGGCCTCGGTCTCGCGGTTGGGCGATGCGACCGAGCCCGCGTCGAGGTGGTCCCGCCCGATGACGATGGGCGCCGCGACGGCACCCGACCGGACGAGCTCGTTGAACGCCGCTCCGGCCTGGGCGCGCTCGCCGTACCCAAGCCAGCAGATGCGCGCCGGCAGGCCCTGGAACGGCACCTTCGCCTCGGCCATCTCGATCCATCGAGCGAGACCGGCGTCGCCCGGGAACAGCTCGAGGATCGCTCGGTCTGTCGCGAGGATGTCATCCGGGTCACCGGACAGGGCGGCCCAGCGGAACGGCCCACGGCCTTCGCAGAACTGGGGACGGATGAAGGCCGGGACGAAGCCCGGATAGTCGAAGGCATCCTCGACGCCGCCCTCGAGCGCCATCGCACGCAGGTTGTTGCCATAGTCGAAGACGACCGCACCGGCCGCCTGGAACGCGAGCATCGCGCGGACATGGTCCGCCATGGACCGGATGGCCCGGCGGACGTACACGTCGGGCTGGCTCGCCCGCAGCGAGGTGGCGTCCTCGAGGGAGATCTCGGCCGGGACGTAGCCCGCCAGCGCGTCGTGGGCGGACGTCTGGTCGGTGACGACGTCGAACCGCTCGCCCCGGCGGACGAGCTCGGGCTCGACCTCGGCCGCGTTCCCGACGAGGGCGATCGAAAGCGGATCGCCTCGCTCGGCGGCCGAACGAGCCCAGCCGAGGGCCTCGTCGAGCGACGACGTCAGCCGGTCGACATAGCCGATCTCGAGGCGACGTCGCGCCCGCGACTCGTCGACCTCGATCGCGACGACGACACCCTCGTTCATCGTCACCGCGAGAGGTTGGGCGCCGCCCATCCCGCCGAGGCCGGCGGTCAGGACGACCCGGCCGCGGAGCGTGCCGCCGAAATGCTGGCGCGCGCACTCGGCGAACGTCTCGAACGTGCCCTGGAGGATGCCCTGGGTGCCGATGTAGATCCACGAGCCGGCGGTCATCTGCCCGTACATGGTCAGTCCGGCTCGCTCCAGCTCCCGGAACGTGTCCCACGTCGCCCAGCGTCCCACGAGGTTCGAGTTCGCGATGAGGACCCGTGGCGCCCACTCGTGCGTCCGGAAGACGCCGACCGGCTTGCCGCTCTGGACGAGGAGGGTTTCGTCGTCCGCCAGCGCGCGCAGCTCGCGGACGATCGCGTCGAACGCGGCCCAGCTCCGGGCGGCCCGCCCCGTCCCGCCGTACACGACGAGCGCGTCCGGGTCCTCGGCCA
>VBHW01000036.1 GCA_005881055.1 Chloroflexota bacterium | reverse complement strand
CGCGGACCCGGCAACGCCACCGGCCTGTGAGCATGCGCCCTGGTCGAACGTGTCACGCCAGCTCCGGTAGTAGTCATCCGAGAACACGCCCGGGTTCAGGCGGACGACGGATGCCACGGCCAGGTCGCCGCTCGACTGGTCGGCCGCGACGGCGACCGCGAGCCCGGCCAGGTCGGCCGCGTGTGAAGCGTCCGCGGCATCATGAGATTCAGTCTCAGGATCCTCGATGAGGCCGAGACCGTCGACGGTTTGTGGTAGCCGGATCAGCAGCGA
>VBHW01000321.1 GCA_005881055.1 Chloroflexota bacterium | reverse complement strand
GTACGTGGCGACCGTGGCCGCGAGCGTCCGCCGGAGGAGCGCGGAGAAGAACAGGCCGATGCATCCGAGGCCGATCGCGTCGACGATGAGGACGATGTACCCGCGGACGAGGTCCTCGGGCGCCACGCCTCCGAACACGAACACGATGCCCGTCAGCGGGATCGACGCGATGACGAGGATGAAGACCCAGGCGAGCGCGCTGAACAGCTTGCCCAGGACGATCGACAGCGAGGAGATCGGCGTCGCCACCAGGAGGTCGATCGTCTGCTTCTCGCGCTCCTGGCTGATAGCGCCGGTCGTGAAGGCGGGAGCGAGGAAGGTGACGAGGAGCGTCTCGAGGAACAGGAGCCCGGCGAAGACGGTCGTCCCGATCTGCGTCGACGCGAACGCCGCGCTCGACCCGAACCCGGAGTTGGACACGGCCTGCGCCTGGAGGGTCTCGAGCATCCAGACGAACCCGGACAGAACGGTCAGGTAGAAGGTGAGGAACGCGAACGCGCGACGGCCGCGCATCCGGCCGCGCAGCTCCTTGGAGCCGATCGCCGCCATGCCCGAGAGGCTGCCGCCGAGTCGCTGGGTGCCGGATCGGAGCGCGGCGAGGCCGACGGTCATGCCAGTGTCCTTTCGGTGGCGGGCAGCGGGCCGGCGACGGCCGGGGCCACGGGAACATCGTCGCGGGCGGTGATCTGGAGGAACAGCTCCTCGAGGTCGCTCGCGGCCCGGGAGAACGTCACGATCGGAATCCCGGCCGAGACGGCATCGCGCAGGAGGCGGGCGGACGCCGCGTCGTCGCCGCGGAAGCCGAGCTCGATCGTGCCGTCCGCGAGGATCGACGCGGAGGCGACCTGCGGATCCGCCGCGAAGTGCGTACGTGCGGCCTCGAGCGCCTCGCCCTCGGCGAGCACCCTCGTCCGGAGGACCGCACCGGACCGCAGCCGGCGCTCGATGTCGGCGACGCGGCCCTGGGCGAGGACCTGTCCGCGGTCGATGATCGCGACGCTCGTGCACAGCTCCTCGAGCTCGGGGAGGATGTGGCTGCTGATGAGGATCGTCTTGCCGAGGCTGCGCAGCTCCCGGAGCAGCTCGCGCAGCTCGACGCGGGCCCGCGGGTCGAGGCCGGAGGCCGGCTCGTCGAGGAGCAGGACCTGCGGGTCGTGGACGAGGGCGTGCGCGAGGCAGAGTCGCTGCTGCATGCCCCGGGACAGGCTCTGGACGTATGACTCGCGCTTGTCCGCGAGCTCAACGAGGTCGAGGAGGTCGGCGATCATCTGCCGCCGGCGGGGAGCCGAGAGCCCGTAGCAGCGGGCGAAGAAGTCGAGGTACTCCCAGACCTTCATGTCGTCGTAGACGCCGAAGACGTCGGGCATGAAGCCCAGGACGCGCCGGGCGGCGTTCGGGTTGTGGCGGATCGATGCGCCCGCGATCTCGGCGTCGCCCGCCGTGGGCATGAGGAGCGTCGCGAGCATCCGGAGCGTCGTCGTCTTCCCGGCGCCGTTCGGCCCGACGAGCCCGAAGATCTCGCCCTCCTCGACCTCGAGGTCGATCCCGGCCACCGCGACCGTCCGGTCGTAGCGTTTGGCGAGCCCGCGTGCCGTGACGACGACGCTCATTGCGCGTTCCCCTCGAGCTGCACCTGGAACTGGAAGCCGACGCCGTCGGGACGATCGGAGCGGAACCGCACGAGGACGGTCCCCGTCGCGGGATCCACCCAGCGGATCGGATCGGCGATCTTCACGGCCTCCCCGGCCGTCAGGTGCCGGAAGCGCATCCATTGTCCGTCGATCCGATCGAACATCTCGACGATCGGCAGGCTGTCGCCCTCCGCGGCGGTCTCCTTGGCCGTCGGGTCGACGTCGCCCGATCCGGTCGGCGTCAGCAGCTCGCTCGCCGGGACCATGATCCCGCCCGCGCCCATGCGGATCGACAGCGCGGTCGGTTCGAACGTCCCGCCATACGCTGCCGGCCGGTACGCCTGCGTGACCGTGCCGTTGTTGAAGTTCATCGTGAACGGGTCGCCCTTCGAGAACGTCGCCGTGTTCGCGGCCACGGTCGTGGGCCGCATGAGGTCGCCGGTGAACGTGACGTGGCCGTGGACGGACAGGTCGACCGGGACGATATACAGGATGTTGCCCGTTGCCTTGGGCGCCTGCCCGTCGATCGTCACGTCGAGGACCGGGCCGCGACCGAAGGCGAGGAGGACCGGGCCGTCCGCGCCGAGATTGGTCGTCTGACCGCTCATGGGGTCGGTCGTGAGCTGGTTGAGGATCGCCTGGCGAACCTGGAGCCGCTGGCCGTCGTCGCCCATG
>VBHW01000035.1:27510-28001 GCA_005881055.1 Chloroflexota bacterium | reverse complement strand
CCGCGCGGGACCTCGAGCGGCGACGCGCCGGGACCCCGCCGTTGATCCGTGAGCCGGCGCACGTGACACCGATAGGTGAGGCTCCTCGACCGGCGCGTTACGCGTGGGCGCTCGGCCTCGCGGCGGTGATCGCGATCGCGGCACTCGGTGCGTGGAACGCCAGCCTGCGCTCCGACCTCGACGCGGCGGCGGCATACCGGCAGCACGTCGAGACGGCCCTGGCGGCCGCGGTGCGGCCGGGGAGCCACACGGCGATCCTCTCGAGCAAGGACAACCCGAACGTCGGCGGCCTGGCGGTCGTGGGCACGGATGGCTCGGTGACCCTCGTCATGCGCGGCCTGGCGCCGACCACCAGCTCGAAGGTCTACGAGGCGTGGGTGATCGCCGGCCAGAACGCCCCAGTGCCGATCGGATCCTTCACCGTCGGCGGCGACGGGACCGGCTACCTCACGACGGGCGGCACGCCGGCCGCTGCTGGCGTGACGGTCGCA
>VBHW01000035.1:0-27447 GCA_005881055.1 Chloroflexota bacterium | reverse complement strand
CGGCGGGAGCCGCGTCCTCCTAGGTAGTTCCGTCAGCCAGGTTTGCGGTCAGTCGCTGCCCGGCGATGCCGACGCGATGGCGCCGTGGCCCGACGCCCGTGCCTTGCCGAGCGCCCCCTCCGCAGACGCGAGCAGCTCGTCGCCGTTCGTGCCGTCGACCGGGAACCGCGCCACGCCTGCCGAGATCGTCACGGGTCGGCCGGCGACCGGCTGCAGCGTGGCCGCCCCCTCGAGCACGCGCCGCGCGACGGCCATCCCGGCGGGGCCGGGCGCGATCACGACGAACTCGTCGCCGCCATACCGCGCGACCGTGTCGACGAGCCGGACGGTCTCCGCGAGCACGGACGCCACGGCGCGCAGCACGTCGTCGCCAGCCTCTCGGCCGGCCGCCTCGTTCGTGGCCGCGAAGTCGTCGACGTCGAAGATCGCCAGCGACACCTCGCTGCCCTGCCGACCCGCGCGTGCCAGCTCGAGCTCGAGGACCCGCGCGAACGTGCGTTGGTTCGCGAGCCCGGTCAGGGGATCGGTGTGGGCCACTCGCTCATACCAGTCCGAGCGCTCCGCGACGAGCGAGGCGAGCCGGCCTCGATCGATTGCCACGCCGATGGCCGCGGCGCACGCATCAAGGAGTTCGGGCGCCTCGTCGGCGACCGCGTGCTCGTCCTGCCAGCCGATCGCAAGGACCCCGAGCGGCTCGTCGACGCCTCCACGCCGGACGGCGATCGGCGAGATCCGTGCGGCGGCGATGTCGCATGCGCTGACGAAGGCACCGGTCGTCGTCGACCGAGCCGTTCGGTCGCGGGCCACGGAGGCGACGGCGTCGTCGTCCTCGGCGAGCGCGCCCTCCACGGCCGATCGGCGCTTGTCGTCGAGTCCGGTCGTCGGTCCGAGCGACAGCGTCCCGGTGTCGGGGTCCTGGAGATACACCGCACCGACCGATGCGCCTGCCGCCCGCGTCGCGGTCGTCAGGATGCGGTCGAGGGTCGGGTCGATGCCGTCCTCGTCGGCGAGCGCGCCGGTGATCTCGACGAGGACGGCCAGCGGCGTCGCGAGAGCCCCTCCCGGGTCGTGTGTCACGCCTCCTCCTCGCGCGGGGTCGGAACGGCATCAGGGCACGTCCGGACCGCGCAAGAGTACCCCGTCCCATCGAGCCCGAACGTGCCTGAGCGGCGGGGACGTCGCCTATACTCGGCCGCGTGAGGCTGGTGGTCGCCGTCGTCAACAACGAAGATGCCGGCGCGCTGGTCGACGCTCTCCTCGAGAAGGAGTATCGGGCGACCCGCCTCCACTCCTCGGGCGGATTCCTCAAGCAGTCGAACGCAACGATCATCCTCGGCGTCGAGGAGGCAGCGGTCGACGAGGTGATCGAGATCATCGCGGCGAACTGCAAGTCGCGGACGCAGGTCGTCAGCCCGATGCCGCCGATCATGGAGCCGGGCGAGTTCTTCATGCCCTACCCGCTCGAGGTCGAGGTCGGCGGGGCGACGGTCTTCGTCCTGCCGGTCGAGCGCTTCGAACGCCTGTGACCGGGTCCGTCTCGGAGCAGGATGCGCGAGGCTGAACACGGGACGGGCGGGCTCGCGGAGGAGCCGCCGGGTCGCTGGCTGACGCTCGCCTTCCTCGCCGCCGGGCTCCTCCTCGCGATGGCGCCGTGGTTCAGCGCATCGGCGGTCGCACCGCTCCTCCGCGACGAATGGCACGCGAGTGGCCTCGGGCTGACACTCCTCACGGTCGCCGTGCAGGTCGGGTTCGCGCTGGGTGCCCTGGCGCTGGCCATCAGCGGCGCCACCGACGTGCTCCCATCGCCCGTGATGTTCGTGGCCGGCGCGTGGACGGCGGCGGTCGCGACGGCCGCGTTCGCCCTGGTGGCCCGCGACCCCGTCAGCGGAATCCTCCTCCGCCTCGCGACGGGAGCGGCGCTGGCTGCTGTCTACCCGCCGGCGCTCAAGATCGTCGCCGGCTGGTTCCGGCGCGACCGGGGTCTCGCGATCGGCGTCGTCATCGGTGCCCTCACGGTCGGGTCGGCGCTGCCGCACCTGCTGCGCGCGGTCGGCGCGCTCGCCGCGGCGGACTGGCGAGAGATCGTGCTGATGGCGGCCCTCGCTGCGGCGTCGGGGCCGCTCGAGGCCCGCGCCAACCGGTTCTCCTGGCGCCTGGCCGCGACCGCGCTCCGCGAGCCGTCGGTGCGACTCGCGAACCTCGGGTACCTCGGACACATGTGGGAGCTGTACGCGAGGTGGACGTGGGTCCCCACGTTCCTCGTCGCGAGCTTCGCGGCCGCCGGGCTGACCGATCCTGGAACGGCGAGTCTCGGCGCGTTTGCCGTCGTCGCGGTTGGCGGAGCCGGCTGCGTCGTGGCAGGCGCGCTCGCCGACCGGCTCGGGCGCACGACGCTGACGATCGTGGCGATGGCGGCAAGTGGCAGCTCGGCCGTCGCGATCGGGTTCCTGTTCGGTGGTCCGCCGGCTGCCGTCGTCGCGCTCGGGCTCGTGTGGGGCCTGACGGTCGTCGCGGACTCGGCCCAGTTCTCGGCCGCGATCTCGGAGCTTGCCCCCGCAGGCACGGCCGGGAGCGCGCTCTCGCTCCAGCTCGCCATCGGGTTCCTGCTCACGGTCGTGACGATCCTCGGCGTCGGAGCGCTCAGCCCGACCGACGGTATCGGATGGCGGGTGGCCTTCGCTGCGCTGGCGCTCGGACCAATGGTCGGGATCGTGGCCATGGCCCGCCTGCGCCTGCGGCCGGAGGCGACACGCATGGCGAGCGGCCATCGCTGACGGTCCCGGCGGTCGATGGCGGGCGGCGTCGCCGATCGCCCGCACGACGCGGTGCCCCGCCCGGCGGCTGGCGTACGCTGCCGACCGTGATGGAGTGGCTGGACACGCTCGCGACGAAGGCGCCGGATATCGTCGCGGCCTACCGCGGCATCGAGGTCGGCCGATTCATCAGCGTTCGCCGCGAGGTCAGGCGCGGGGCGGGGTTCGGCAGCGCGGAGGCGGTCCTCGCCCAGCTCGACGCGACCGGCGGTGCACTCGCCGCGATCGTGCATGACCTGCCGGAGGACGCGTTCGCGATGCCCGGCGGCGAGGCGGACTGGAACGTGGTGCAGGCGGTCGGCCACGTCGCGCATGCGCGTGCCGGCCTGTCGCTGGCTGCCTTGCTCGCCGCGAGCGGCAGGTTCCCGGCCAACGCCGCGCCGATCGTCCCCGGCGTGCCCGGCTCGTCCGAGGCCACACGAGAGCGGCTGCTCGGTCGGCTGGCGACGAGCCAGCGCACGATCGAGCGCGCCGCGCGAACGATCGCGGGCCACGAGACCGACCCATGCCCGCTCGACCATCCGCTCGTCGGGCGGCTGCGCTGCGGGGAATGGCTGCTCTTCGCGGGCGTCCACGATTGCATGCACCTCGAGCAGCTCCACCAGCTCGCGGCGCAGCTTGCCCCGGCGGGCGATGTCCGCGCGGGTCAGCTGTCGAGGTCGCCGGCGTGAGCCCGACCCGGCCCGACCTCGTCGAATGCTGGGTCTACCGGGCCGGAGCCCGGGGCCTCGAGATCCTCCTCATCCACCGCGCCCCCGGCCGGATCCTGCCTGGCCTCTGGCAATGCGTGACGGGTTCCGTCGAGCCGAGCGAGCGGGTCGCCGCGGCGGCACTCCGGGAGGTCCTCGAGGAGACGGGGTACGGCCCCGATGCGGTCGAGGCGTTCTACGACCTGGATATCGTGAACCAGTAGCCGTCGGTCGACGCGATCCTGAGCGCGGCGGTCTTCGCGGTCCGCGTGCGGCCGACCGCCGAGCCGGCGCTGTCGCACGAGCACGACGACATGCGCTGGGTGGACGCGGCCGGGGCACGGGCACTCGTCGTCTGGCCGGCGTACGACGTGGCGATCGGGAGGATCGAGAGCCACCTCCTCGACCCGGAGCGGGCTCCCTGGTTCGAGCTCTCGCTCGATGGGCGGCGGATCGTCGGCTGACCCGTCGGCGGCCCCAGCGAGTCGGCGCCATCGGCCGTTTCCGTCAGGGAGCAACGCGGGCACTGGTAGACGGCGAACGCGGCATCTCGAAGGCGTTCTCCAGCCGGCGGTAAGCCGTTCTCGTCTGACTCCGGCTCTCACGGTCGACCCTCAGGGGCGCGACTCCCGTCTTCGAGCGCCCCATTGCCAGGTGGTGGAAGCGAGGAGGCACCGAGGGTCGATCGCGGCGAGCGCTCGGACACCGAGACTGCCCGGGCGGCGGGTCGCCCTTTGGTAGACTGACCCGCAACCTGCTCCGGCCCGCGGACGCGGCCGCGACGACACGGAGGACAGCTTGCTCCAGGGATCCGACGTTCCCGGCTCGACCGCCGGAGCACAGACCGCCGACGCATCGACCTCCGGCTCATCCACCGGCGGCGCGCCCGCCGCGGCGGCACCTCGACCGGCCCAGCGGCGGGCCTTCCGCTCGAAGGTCGACCATCTCCGACCGACGTACGGCTTCGAGGACGTCTCGCTGGCTCCCGGAACGAGCACGATCGAGCCGGCCGACGTCGACCTCGCCCAGGAGTTCTGCGGCATTCCGCTGGCGATTCCGATCCTCGCCGCCGCGATGGATGCCGTCGTCGATCCGCGGATGGCGGGCGAGCTGGCCCGCCTCGGAGGCCTCGCCGTCCTCAACCTCGAGGGCGTGCAGACGCGCTACGACGACCCAGGGGCCGTGCTCGACCGGATCGCGTCGGCGCCCGAGGCGGACGTCCATGCCTTCCTCGCCGAGGCGTACGCCGAGCCCGTCCGTGAGGAGCTCGTCGCGCGGCGGATCGAGGAGATCCACGCTGCGGGCTCTCGAGCGGCGGTTGCCGCGACCCCGGCCGCGGCGCGTCGTTTCGGACCCTTCTGCGCGGAGCACGGCGCCGACCTGTTCCTCGTCCAGAGCCAGGTGAGCAGCGCGCGCCATCTCGCTACCGGCTACGAGCCGCTCGAGCTGTCTGACTTCACGCGCTTCATGCCGATCCCGGTCGCGGTCGGCAACACGACGAACAGCGAAGCGGCCTTCGCGCTCATGGAGCAGGGCGCAGCCGCGGTGTTCGTCGGGGTAGGGCCGGGTGCCGCGTGCACGACCCGCGAGGTGCTCGGGATCGGCGTGCCCCAGGTCACCGCGATCAGCGACGTCGCGGCCGCCCGCGACGCGTACCTCGCCGAGACGGGACGCTATGTCCCGGTCGTCGCCGACGGCGGGATGCGCCGTGGCGGCGAGCTCGCCAAGGCGATCGCGGCGGGTGCCGACGTGCTCATGCTGGGATCGCCGCTCGCTCGGGCCGTCGAGGCGCCCGGCAGCGGCACGAACTGGGGAATGGCGGCGCCGTCCCCCACGCTGCCGCGCGGCACGCGGATCACGGTCGGAACGCGCGGAACGCTCGAGCGGATCCTCCTCGGCCCGGCCGAGGTGACGGACGGCAGCGAGAACCTCGTCGGCGCCCTCCGGCAGAGCATGGCGGCGCTCGGCGCGCGCACGATCCCGGAGATGCAGCGCGTCGAGATGGTCTACGCCCCTGCGGTCGCCACCGAGGGCAAGTCCTGGCAGCGGAGTCGCTGAGCCACCTCGCCTCCACCTCGTCTCCGCATCGCCATCCTGAACAGCAACGCCAGACCGCGGTTCCGCCCGCATCGACGAATGACGATGTCGTCACGCCGACACTTGTCGGTTCACGCCGGATGCGAATCGCCGACGCGCGGGAGATCGGCACGACCGACCATCAGCGCTGACCGGTGAGCTCGGCCGATGGCCGGAGCCATCCGGGGACGCTCGGAGTGCAGGCAGTGGACGCCACGATGACGCTGATCTTCGCGATCGCGATGCTCGTCACGCTGGACGTCGTTGCCGCCCGCCTCGGCGCGTCCGGCGGTCGCCTGGCGCAGCGGCGACGCTGACCCGGCTCGGCCAGCTTCGAACCGAAGAACAATCGAAGAACAATCGAAGAACAACAGAAGAACAACCGAAGAACAGCCGAAGAACAGCCGAACAACAATCGAATCACGGTCCGAGAACACGATGGATCTCACACCGGCGGCGTCTCCTCCTCCTCCCGTCGCCGGTGTCACGGAGCGGCGCCCGCACTGACCGGGGCGCCGCTTCGTTCGTTCTGGAGGTCCCGCCTGGTGGTTCCGCGCGTCGCCGGGGACCCCAGAGCGGACCCTGTCCGGAACCGTCCTCAGTACGGTTCGGGGACGAACGTCTGGTCGGTCATCGGCGGGCGGACGTAGCCCGCGTCCGGCTCGCGCGGTGGCAGCACGATCGCCTCCGGCGTCAGGTCGCGGTACGGGATGAGGCTCAGCAGGTGGCGGATGACGTTGAGGCGTGCCCGCTTCTTGTTGTCGGCATTCACCACGTACCAGGGCGCCTGCTTGATGTCCGTGTACTTGAACATCTCGTCCTTGGCCTTGGAGTACTCGACCCAACGGGCCCGCGACTGGAGGTCCATCGGGCTGAGCTTCCAGCGCTTCGTCGGATCGTCGATCCGGCTCTGGAAGCGTCGCTCCTGCTCAGCGTCGCTGACCGAGAACCAGTACTTGACGATGAGGATCCCGGACCGGACGAGCATCCGCTCGAACTCCGGGCACGAGCGGAGGAACTCGGCGTGTTCCTCGTCCGTGCAGAAGCCCATGACTCGCTCGACGCCGGCCCGGTTGTACCAGCTCCGGTCGAACAGGACCATCTCGCCCGCCGCGGGCAGGTGCGGGACGTAGCGCTGGAAGTACCACTGCGTCTTCTCGCGCTCGGTGGGTGTGCCCAGCGCCACGACCCTCGCGAAACGCGGGTTGAGGCTCTGGGTGATCGTCTTGATCGCGCCGCCCTTGCCCGCCGCGTCCCGGCCCTCGAACACGATGACGACCGCTTTGCGAGGTCCGCCAGGTAGTCGCTCGTCGAGATCTTGCGCGACCGCTGCGCCGGGGTCTCGACCGGCGGATTGACGAGCTTCGGGTCGAGCGCGCTTTCCTGCTGGACGGACCCTGAGCGCTTCCGGGCACGTCCGCCGGCGGGATCCGCCTCCGCCGATCGACCCTTTCGCGGCGTTTCGTGCCCGTTCCGCGCACCCGTCGCGCGACCCTTGCCAGGTGCCCTCAGCGCGGCAGTGTCATTCAGTGCCGCGGTGCCGGCGGCGGCGTTCCCAGCCGTGGACCCGGCTGCCGGAGCGCGCTTGGCCGCTTTCGCCTTCGACTTCGCCATGGCTGGGCCCCTCCTCTGCTCTCGAGGCCGTGAGGCCGGATAGGCTACTCGCATCGATCGGCCGCGTCACCCTAGGATCTCCCCTCGGATCTCCGCGCCATGGCCGGTACACTGACGGGCACGCGCGGGGGCCCCGCGTTCGAGGTACAGGAGGTGGGATTGGCCGAGGCGGTGGATCGAGCGCCGAGCGCCCACGAGCCGGCAGATGGGTCCAGCGAATCGCCACCCAGGCCGAGCGCTGCCGCGCCGACGCAGCCTCCCGGCGCCTTGAAGTCCGAGCGCGGCAAGACGATCCACGGAGAGCCGGCCAACGCGGGCCATCGCGTCCTGGCGCCCGACGACGCCGAGGTGGAGGCCTATCTCGAGACCGCGCTGAAGGCTCCGGCGCCCGCGCGCTCGCCCGATGATCGACCGCCAGGCTCGGCAACCGCCACCGGCGACCGGGTCGAGCCGGACACGATCATCGTCCTCGACTTCGGCAGCCAGTTCGCCCAGCTCATCGCGCGCCGCATTCGCGAGCTCAACGTCTACAGCGAGCTCCTGCCGCACGACACGCCGTGGGCCGACATCGAGCGGCGGCGGCCCCGCGCGGTCATCCTCTCCGGAGGCCCGAACTCCGTGTACGACGACGGTGCGCCGATGCCCGATCCCGCCATCTGGAGCGGGCGGATCCCGGTGCTCGGCATATGCTACGGGGCGCAGCTCATGGCGCGCGAGCTCGGCGGGGACGTCCTGCCGGCCGCCAAGCGCGAATACGGGCCGGCGAGCGTCTCGCTCACCGGGGACGACGGCCTCTTCGCGGGGCTCGACCGCGATCAGCCCGTCTGGATGAGCCACGGCGACTCGATCACGCGCCTGCCGGAGGGCTTCCGGGCGACGGCGCAGACGGATTCGACTCCCTTCGCCGGACTCGCCGATCCGGCGCGCGGCCTGTACGGCATCCAGTTCCACCCCGAGGTGGTGCACACCCCACATGGCCGCGACGTGCTCCGGAACTTCGTCGTCGGGATCGCCGGCGCTCGCACGACGTGGACCCCGACGAACTTCATCGACGAGACCGTCGCCGAGATCCGGGCGCGTGTGGACGAGCACGCTCGAGCGACCGAGTCAGAGGGCCGGGTCATCTGCGCGCTGTCGGGCGGCGTCGACTCGGCGGTCGCGGCCGCGCTCGTCCAGCGGGCCGTGGGCGATCGACTCACGTGCATCTACGTCGACCACGGGCTCATGCGCAAGAAGGAATCCCAGCTGCTGCGGGCGGTGTTCGAGGCGAATCTCGGGATGCGCCTCGTCATGGTCGACGCGGCGGCGCGGTTCCTCCGCCGCCTGGCCGGCGTCGCCGATCCGGAGGAGAAGCGGCGGATCATCGGCGACGAGTTCATCCGGGTGTTCGAGGAGGAGTCCGCGGCGCTCGGTCGGATCGACTTCCTCACCCAGGGAACGCTGTATCCCGATGTCATCGAGTCGACCGCGCCCGAGACGAAGGCCGCCCAGAAGATCAAGACGCACCACAACGTCGGCGGCCTGCCGGCCGACATGCGCTTCCAGCTCATCGAGCCGCTGCGCTACCTGTTCAAGGACGAGGTCCGGGCCGTCGGCCTCGAGCTCGGGCTGCCGGAGGCGATGGTCCACCGCCAGCCGTTCCCAGGGCCGGGCCTCGCGATCCGGATCATCGGCGAGGTCACCAGGGAACGGCTCGACATGCTGCGCGACGCCGACTGGATCGTCATCGACGAGATCAAGGCCGCCGGGCTGTACCGCTCGGTCTGGCAGTCGTTCGCGATCCTCACCCCGGTCCGCTCGGTCGGGGTGATGGGCGACGGCCGGACGTACGCGAACGTCGTGGCGATCCGTGCGGTCACCTCGGAGGACGGTATGACGGCGGACTGGGCGAAGCTCCCGTACGACGTCCTCGCGAAGATCTCGTCGCGGATCGTCAACGAGGTCCCCGGCGTGAACCGGGTCGTCTACGACATCAGCAGCAAGCCGCCCGCGACCATCGAGTGGGAGTGACGATAGGGGCGTCGGCGCGAGGGAACCCCTGACCATCGAGGGGTGCGAGCGCTTGCAATGCCACGCTAGAGTTCGGCCATGACCGAGGACGTTGCCCCCCCAGCGCCCGATTCGACACGTTGCCCCTGGTGCTCGGCGGTCGCTCCCGCCGGTGCCGTGAACTGCCCGTCGTGCGGTGCCGCCCTGATCGCGTCGGCCGAGGGAACCGTGCCCGGCGTCACGTCGATCGACGCCGAGGCGGTCCTGCGCGGCCGCAACGCCGCGAAGCCGCGTGGCGGCCTGCTCGGGTTGCTGTCCGGCGAGACCGGAGACACGGTCGAAGCCCCGAGCGCGGCCGAGCTCTCGTCGCTCGCCCCGCCGCCGGTTGACGTCCGCATGGAGATGATCCGCCTCGAGATCCAGGCCGAGCGCCAGCGCCTCGCCGGCGAAGCGGCCGGGATGGCCGCCGACGCCGTGGTCGAGGGCGAGATCCCGTCGATCCCGCGGGGCCTCATCGAGACCGACGGCGAGGAAGCGCCGCCGCCCGGGCCCCCGCAGGCCGGCGGGCCAACCGCAGCCACCGGTGCCCCCGGCACCCCGGGCGGGCCCGCCTCCGGCGGAGCGACGCCGCCCGCCTGAACACCGCCGCGGCGGACGGCCGCGGGGTCGCGTTTCCGGCCAGATTTGCGCCCGGGGAGAATTCGGTCGGGTTCAGGTCGTGATTCCGGTGGTTGCGACGGCTCATGACGTCCGGGCCGCGCGGCGACACGCACCCAGAGGCCGGAGGAAGCCTCTCTGCCGTCCCGAATCGAGAAATGCCCTGCCCGAATTCTCCGTAGGCGAAGTTTGGCCACTTCGCGCCGGGTCGGACTCCTCGCCTGAGATTCGCAGGCCCTCGACCACCTGCCGCTAGACTGCCCGCGTGCCCGATCGGATCCCGGCGCCCGGTCCGTCATTCCTGCGCGAGGCGGCCCTCCACGTGCACGATCGATGGCTCCGTGCAGGCATGGGTCGACCCACCCTCAGCGACGACGGCTGGTGGCTGGCGCTCCTGTGGGTCGAGGACGAGCGTGGCGTCATCTCGTTCCGCGACGTCGCTCCGCGCGCCGGACCTCCTCCCGAGCCACCCGCCACGCGCCTCGGACCGAGCCTGGCCGGATCGCTGTCCGGGATGATCCTCGAGGACGCCGGCCGGCTCCAGTTCCGCCTCGCCGTCGCGACGCCGCCCGACGACCCGCGGAAGCCGTGGGACTGCCCGCTCGCCGTGCTCGCCGGCATCCGCTGGGAGCCGATGCGCGCGGCGACCATGCGCCCGAACGAGCTGGCCCAGGCGGCGCTCGACGGCTTCCGTCGATCGGTCGAAGGGCTCGCTCGGCCCTGACGTCGTAGACTCCGCGAACCGTCATGGGTGATCTCTTCGACGAGTTCATGGAGGAGCTGCGCCGGAGGCAGGCCGATGCCCGAAAGGGGCATCCGTCGCGTCCCTCCGACCGCGGTCGCGAGCGCTCGGGCGCGGACGACGAGCCCCCGGAGTCCGACGCCGACTCCGATCCGATGCTGTCCGCAAACGACGGCACCCGTGAGACCGGCGCCGACGGGGCGGGCGCCGATGAGGCAGGCGCCGACGGTCCCGACGACGGCGAACCTGAGCCGACCCCTCTTCGCGGGCCCCGCCCCGGGCCAGGGAGCTCGCGCACGCCGGGCGGCGGCTCGCGCGGGCCCACGCGCCGGCGACGCGAGGACGGTGGCGACGGCGACAGGCGCGGTGGGGGCCGGACGATCGGGCTGGCGCTCCTCTTCGTCGTGGTCCTCGTCGTCCTCGTCCTCGGCGGGACGATCGTCACGTTCTGGACCGACGCGATCTGGTTCCGCAGCGTCGGCTACGACCCGGTGTTCTGGACGCGGGTGCTCACCCAGCTGGGGCTGTTCGTCGGGACGTTCGTGCTCGCGCTCGCGATCCTCCTCGGCAACCTCTGGATCGCCGGCCGGGCGCTTCCCCGGCCGCAGGGCCCACGCGTCGGCGTCCGTGAGTTCTTCGAGCGGATGGCCGACAGCACGAGTGGCTTCGACGGGCGGAGGACCGAGGGACGCGGATCCGCGGGAAGGGGGACCGCGGGACGGCCCGGCGGGCGGTTCGGCGACCGCTACGAGGACCGCGACGATCGATCGCCGTTCGGGGGTACGTTCTTCGGCGCGCCTCGACGGCCCGGAACGCGCCCCGGGTTCGAGGTCGAGCTCGACGAGATCCCGGACCTGACGCCGATCGCGCGCCTCGTCCTCGTCGTCCTCGCGGTCATCATCGCCCTGAGCCTCGCGGGCTCGGTCGCCGCCCACTGGGAGACGATCCAGCTCTGGGCGCACCAGGTTCCGTACAGCCCGTCGGGCCCGGGCGCGGTCACCGACCCGATCTTCAACCGCGACATCGGGTTCTTCCTCTTCGACCTGCCGTTCCTCCGGCTCGTCCAGTCGGCGGCCACCGGTCTCCTCGTCGCGACGCTCGTGCTCGTCGCGGGACGGCTTGCCGTGGGCCTGCTCGACGGGTCGCTCACCGTCACGACCCGCGTCCGCGTCCACCTCGCCGTCCTCGGGGGATTCATCCTCCTCATCGTGGCTGCGGGCTACCAGCTCGACAAGCTCGAGCTCGTGTACTCGAACCGCGGAGTCGCGACCGGAGTCAGCTACACCGACCAGCATGCCCAGTTCCTCGCGTTCGACGTCCTCACGGTCGTCGCGGCCTTCGCCGGGGCGTTCCTCGTCGGGGCCGGGTTCACGAAATGGGTGTGGCCGCTCGGGCTGGCGGTCCTGACGTGGTTGGTCGCGTCGTTCGTGCTCGGCAGCGTCTATCCGGAGCTCGTCCAGCGCTTCAGCGTGCTCCCGAACCAGTTCGCACAGGAGCAGCCGTATATCGACAACAACATCCGGATGACCCGGCTGGCGTTCGGCCTCGACACGTGGGAGACCCGCCGCTTCAACGGCGACGCGCCGCTGACCGCGGCAGCCGTCGACAACGAGTCGGCGACGTTCGCGAACGCCCGCCTATGGGACTACCGCCCCCTCGGCGACACCCTCGACCAGCTCCAGACGATCCGCCAGTACTACGACTTCACGGACATCGACACGGACCGCTACCAGATCGACGGGCAGATCCGGCAGGTGATGCTCGGTGCCCGCGAGCTCGCCCCGGAGAAGAACCCGCAGGCGAACTCGTGGGTGAACCAGCGAATCACGTTCACGCACGGCATCGGGGTGGCCATGGTGCCCGTGAACGCGGCCACGCCCGGTGGCCAGCCAGAGCTCGTCGTCCGCGATCTGCCGCCCGTCTCGACCCCGGGCGCGCCCACGATCAGCGAGCCGCGGATCTATTTCGGGGAACGCGATTCCGACTACGTGATCGTCAACGCGCGGCAACGTGCCTTCGACTACCCCGTCGGTAGCGACACGAGCGCGGAAGGACGAGCCGACGCGCCGGCCTGGACCGGCTCCACGGGAATCCGCCTCGACACGACGCTCACGAAGCTCCTGTTCGCCGCCCGGTTCACCGATCTCAACCTGCTCATCAGCGACCAGGTCACCGCCGATAGCGAGCTCCTGTTCCATCGCTCGCTGCAGGCGCGCCTGTCGCTGGTCGCGCCGTTCCTCCGCCTCGACAAGGACCCCTACCTCGTCGTCACCGCGTCCGGACGTCTCGTGTACATCCAGGACGCGTACACGGTGAGCAACCGCTTCCCGAATGCCCAGCCATTCGACGGCTCGAGCCTCGGCGATCGCAGCGGCCTGGCGGGCGATACCTTCAGCTACATCCGCAACAGCGTGAAGATCGTCAGCGACGCCTACGACGGCACGATGACCTTCTACGCGATGGATCCCAACGATCCGATCCTGCGGGCGTACGAGGGAATCTTCCCGACGCTCTTCACGCCCGCCGACCGGATGCCGGCCGACCTGCGCGAGCACCTCCGCGTACCGGAGGAGCTGTTCAACGTCCAGACGCGCCAGTTCGCGACGTACCACGTGACGAACGCCTCGTCGTTCTACGCGAACAACGACCTGTGGACGGTCCCGGTCGATCCGGGCGGCAGCCAGAGCCTCCCGTCCGAGGCCTACTACGTCGTCATGCGGATGCCGGGCGAGCCGGAGCCCGAGTTCCTCCTCCTCCAGCCGATGGTGCCCAAGCAGCGGCCGAACATGATCGCCTGGATCGCCGCCCGGAACGATCCGCCGCACTACGGCGGGGTGCGCGTCTACCAGTTCCCCCAGGACACGACCGTCATCGGGCCGAACCAGATCGAGGCGAAGATCGACGCGGAGCCGACGATCAGCTCGCAGGTCAGCCTGTGGGATGCCGCCGGCAGCACGGTCATCAAGGGCAATCTCATCGTCCTGCCCATCCAGGATTCGCTGCTGTACCTCCAGCCGATCTACCTGAAATCGACGAACGCCGCGTTCCCGCAGCTCGAGAAGATCGTGCTCGCCACGCCGACGACGGTCGTCTGGGGCGACACGCTCCGCGAGTCGCTGAACCTGCTGCTCGCCGGAGGCTTCGGCCATGGAGGCGAGCCGACCCCGGGCCCGAGCCCATCCGCCAGCCCGGGGCCGAGCGCCACTCCGACACCCACCGCTGGGCCGGGTGCGAGCCCGCCCGCCGACGTGCAGGCGCTCGTCGAGTACGCGAACGACCACTTCGAGCGCGCGCAGGCCGCGCTCCGCGCAGGCGACTTCGCGACGTACGGCCGCGAGATCGCCCTCGTCCAGGATGCGCTCCGCCGCCTGAGCGTCCTCGTCCATGCCAGCGGGGCACCGCCGGCGTCCGCGAGCCCAAGCCCCGCCCCATGACGGGGTCGTCCCCCGGCGTCGTCGGCGAGTCGGTCGTGGCCGCTCCGGCCGAGGGGGGCGCACGGCTCGAGGGGCGTTCACGGTCGGCCGGCTGGATCGACGGCCTCGCCTGGGCGACGTCGCAGACGCTCGCCCGGCCATCGACATGGGTCGTCGCGCTGGCCGGCTTCCTCGCCCGCGGCGGCATCCTCCTGCTCCTCGTCCCGATCCTGCCGCTCCCCAGCCCGGTGGGGATCGCGAACATCGTCGGGCCGGCGGTCGTCACGCCGGCGGGGCCGTCGAGCCAGGGCATCGCGATCCTCGTATCGGCCGGCATCGTGGTCGTCGGCTGGGTCGTCCTCGGGGTGCTGATCGGCGCTGCGACCGATGGCTACCTCGCCCGGGCGGAGCCGATCGGCACGGGCGCGACCGGCGCACGTATCGTCGCCCGACTCGCGGCGATCCGGTTCGCGCTGCTCGCGTTGCCCGCATTGGCCGTCGCCGTGGCGGCCGGTCCGGTCGTCGATTCCACCTACCGGCAGCTCATCTCACCGTTCGACCTGGACACGCCCCTCGCGGATCGCGTCGTCCGCGAGACGGCCCCGTTCCTCGTATTCGTCGTCGTCGCCTGGGCGGTCGCCGAGGTCGCCGGCGGCATCGCGGTGCGGCTCGCCGTCCAGCGCGACATCGGCGCGCCCGGTGCCCTCGGCGCGATGGTCCGACACGTCGTCCGGCGACCGCTCGGAGTGCTCGCCGCGACGGCCCTGAGCTTCGTCGCCCTCGCCCTCGCGGTCGGTCCGGCGATCGTCGTGGCGTCGGCGGGATTCTCCGTCATCGAGGCCGGCGTCGGAGCCCGCGGCGATCCCCGGCTGGCCCTGGCCGGCGGGATCCTCGGTCTCGTCTCCTGGCTCGGTGGCATCGTCCTGGCCGGCGTCGCGTCGACCTGGCGCGGACTGCTGTGGTCCGCGGAGGTGGCCCATGGTCCCCCGGCAGGTCGTGCACGGACCGGGACGTTCAGCAGGGGAGGACCTGACCCGTCGGGGGGACTGGTCGAGTAGTCCCCGCCTCTGGCACTCTGTGCGCCGCGGGCCCGCAACGGGCCCCGATCCGACCCTGGAGGTAGAGCTTGGCGACGAGGCGGGTGGTCTGCCCGGAGTGCGCCGGAACGGTTCCGTATGGGCGGCTGTCCTGCCCGACGTGCGGAACGCTCCTCGCCTCCGTCGCAGGCTCGACGCATCGCGTGGTTCCTCGTCCCGCCGGCAGGCGGCCCCGGGGATCCGCCGCGACGCGAGCCGACGCGTCGCCACGGGGCAGGGGAGCGGACGAAGGCGAGAACCTCGATGGCCAGGCGGGCGAGGCCCCATCGCCCGAGCATGGTCCGGGCCTGCGAGTGCCGCGCCTCCGTCTCCGCCGGCACCATGAGCCCTCGAACACGGAGGCCTCGACGGAGGCGCAGCTCGCCGAGGTCATCGCCGCCGACGGCCCGTCGAACGGTGGGGCGAACGGCGCGCCGTCGACCGGTCACGCCGCGGACGACGCCGCCCCTCCCGCTCCTGTCCATCGCGCTCCCACGTCCCGCAGTCCATCCAAGGCCAGCATCCTGAACGGCCGACCGCACGCGGACACGGTCCCGCCGGTGCTCCAGGACTGGGCCGGGCCGCTACCGTCGACTGCGGCACCCGAGCCGGTCGTCACGGTTCCGACCGCGCCGGCCGCCGCGGCAAGCGGGCCCGGCGGCGCTGGCCGCCCGATGGTCGCCTTTGCGAGCGCGGTCCCGGCGGCCGCGGGAGTGCTGTCCTCGCGACCGCCCTCGCCGGCACCGTCCGCCAGCCCGGCGATCGCGGGCAGCTATCTCGCACCGTCGGCCACGCAGTACGTCCCGCTCAGCCCGAGCGGTCGGCCGACCGCGACGACGCGTGTCGCAAGCGTCCCGGCCACGCCGGGACCGAACCGCTGGTACTCCGCCCCGGACGGCACGCCATCCGCACGGCTCCTGACGCCCGCGGCCCAGGCGACCCCGGCGGCGTCCCGCCCGGCCTTCGCCGCGGTCTCCGTGCCGGCCGCCTCGACCGCCTCGACCGCCTCGGCGGCGTGGGCGGCGTCGGCGCAGCAGGCGACCCCGGAGGCCGGCCGCGCCGGCTTGTTCTCGGACCTCCCGTTCCGGTCGCCCGACAACGCGTCCGGCTGGGCGACCGCCGCCGGCAGCGGCCTCGGCGTCGCCGGGACCCAGCACGATCTCGGCTACCTCGGGCAGTGGGGACTCGCGAATCCGGCCTATGTCCTGCTCGTCCTTGCCGCGCTGACCAGCTTGCTGCTCACCACCCTGCCCAACAAGCTGCCGCGAACGTTCTGGGCCGTCGCGCTGCCGCTCGTGCTCGGCGGCGTCTTCGTCGGCATGGCGTGGGACTACGCGACGGGCCCGTTCGGGACGGGCCTCGGCCTCGACCTGATGTTCGTGGGCGCGGTGCTGCTCGTGGTCGGCGGCGCGCTCGGCTTCCGCGAGCGCGGCGGCACCTCGGCCGGAGACGACGCGCCGGCGTAACGAACCGCCCCCTTCCCTCGTCCAGTCCGCACCGACGCCCCTGCTACACTGCGCCGAGCGAGGCCGGCACGGACCGTCGGATGTCGGGAGCCCAGGCGGAGCGCCTGCCATTGGAGGCACTCGAACCCGCGCATGGACCAGATCATCCAGCAGATCGGGAAGACCGTCAGCGACGTCCTCAGCAGCCCTCCCGTCCGCATCGGATTCCAGGCCTTCGCGATCTACTGGATCATCCTGTGGCTGGCCGCCGCGTACTGGGCGTTCCGCGACATGCAGCTCCGGACCGAGAACCCGGTCCTGCCGTACGTCATGGCCAGCCTCATCATCCTCTTCACGCCCGTGCTGTTCCCGGCCGCGGTCATCGTCTACCGGATCATCCGGCCGCAGGAGCGAATCGGCGAGGTCTACGAGCGCAACCTGGCCGAGGAGGCGCTCCTCGCCGAGGTCGAAGCCGTCCATACGTGCCCGACATGCGCGCGACGGATCGACGACGAATGGATCATCTGTCCCACCTGCCGGACGCGGCTCAAGCGGGTCTGTCCGAACTGCAGCCGACTCGTGGGCCTGGACTGGTCACTGTGCGCGTGGTGCGGCAAGGACTTCGAGCGCCGTGACGTCGCGGCAGCGTCCCTGACCGAGCTGGCAATCGCGGCGCGACCCACACAGATCGAGGCGCCGGCGCCGACCTCGATCGCGCGTGCCCAGACGCGGGCCATCCGGTCCGGCCGCAGCGCTCCGGATCCCCTGCCCGAGCGTTGAGCGAACCGGGCGAGCCGCGCTCGCCCGTCGATCCGAGCGGGCCGATCGAGCCTATCGAGCCTATCGAGCCGAGCTCCGCCGCCCCAGCCGACGTCTCCGACACGGTCCCCACGGAGGGCCCTTCGGACGACCCTGCGGGGAACCCGCCTGTCCCAGAATCCGTGGATCGTCCGATCGGTCCCGGGCACGGCTCCGTGCCTCGTCCGGGCGGCCGGATCTTCAACCTCGACGAGCGAGCCGCTCCCGGCCTCTACCTCCTCGGCTGGCTCTCGACGCTGCTCGGAGCCGGCATCCTCATCGTGGCGTTCATGTCCGGCGGCGGGACCGCTGCCGTCGCCCTGGCGGGAGTCGCCCTCGGGGCCCTGTCGATCGGGCTTATCTCGGCCGCAGGGGCACAGGCCATCCAACGCCGGGTCGACGGCCGCACCGGGTACGACGGCCCGTCGCCGATCCTCGTGTTCGCCGCTGCGGTCGCGTCCTCGAACTTCCTCGTCCTCCTCGTGGCCGTTGGCGGAAGCCCGTTCGGGCTCCACGGAGACACCCCGATGGGCGTCCTCATCGGGCTGCTCGTGAGCGCCGTCGTCAACGTCGGGCTCGTCCGGCTTCTCGTGGTCGGCACGCGATCCCTCAGCTGGGCGGACATGGGGATCCATCGCCCGACGGGAGCCACGCCGTCGGACCTCGCCGTCGGGGCGCTTGGCGGCGTCGCCGTCGTCTACGTGACCGCGGGATTCGCCCTGCTGCTCAGCTTGTTCCTCGCCCAACCGCCGCCACAGCTCCCCCAACCCACCGATCTCGGCGGACAGCTCATCACGCTCATCGCGGCGGCGTTCGTCGCCCCCGTGAGCGAGGAGATCTTCTTCCGCGGGTTCACGACGAGCGCGTGGGCACGCACCTCGACGGCGATGCGGGCCATCGTCCAGGGAGCGATCTTCTTCGCGTTCACCCACGTCCTCACGCTGGACGGATCGACGTTCAGCCAGGGCGTCCAATGGGCGATCTTCGCGTTCGCGGTCCGCCTTCCGGTCTCGCTCGCCCTCGGCTGGATCTTCCTCCGCCGCCGGTCGATCTACGCATCGCTGGCCATGCACGTCGCATTCAACGGCGTGCCGCTCCTCCTCGTGATGGCCCTCGGCGTATCGCGCTAGGTGCCCGTGATGGCCGGTGCACCCGAGGGACCGCGGGGATAAGCCTCCGATGAGCGCCGCCGCCTAGGCTCCTTGCGTCCCCGTGACCCGGTCGGCGGGAGGAATCGGCGGGCTTCCGTCAGCCGGGTCCGGGGACCCAATGAAGCGAGCTCGACGGAGGTGGTGTGGCGGGTCGTGCGCTGCGCGAGGTGCCCGCCAGCGAGCGCCCGCGAGAGAGGCTGGCGCTGCGTGGCCCCGGCGGGTTGACCGCAGCGGAGCTCATCGCGCTGCTGTGGGGATCCGGGTCCCGCGGCCTCTCGGCGGTCGACCTCGCGGCGGAGGCGCTGGCCAGGCACGACGGCCTGACGGGCCTTGCCCGTGCGAGTGAGATCGAGCTCGCCCAGCTCCCCGGCGTCGGGACGGCCAAGGCCGCCCAGCTCGCCGCGGCCTTCGAGCTCGGCCGCCGGCTGCTCGCAGACTGGCCGGCCGGACGGTGGTCCGTCCGCTCTCCGGGCGACGTGGCGGACCGGCTCATCCTCCAGATGGGTCGCCTCGAGCGCGAGGAGCTCCGGGCGGTCGCGCTGAACACGAAGAACGTCGTCCTCCGGGTCATGACCGTCTACCAGGGCAACGTGAGCTCGTCGCTCGTGCGGGTCGGCGAGCTGTATCGGGACGCCGTCCGGCTCAATGCGAGCGGGCTCATCCTCGTCCACAACCACCCGAGCGGCGATCCCACGCCGAGCCCCGACGACCTCCACCTGACCGCCGAGGCCCTCGCGGCCGGTCGCCTGCTCGACATCGCCCTGCTGGACCACCTGATCATCGGTCATGACACCTACGTGAGCCTGCGCGACCGCGGCGTGGCGTTCGATCGCCCGGCGCCGGGTGAGACGGAGGCGGGGTAGGACGCACCTCACCCCGGCCGACGATGCGACATCGCCGTCCTGATCGGCGACACTGCCCCGGTGACTGAAACCGCCGAGCCGGATCCGAGCCCAGCGCCCGCGACCACTCCGCCAAGCTTGCCTGCGAGCCGCCGTCCGCGGCCGGCAGCCGCGCTCCTCGGTGCCGCCATCCTCGTCGGCGCGGGGCTGTTCCTGGCGTTGCGCGGGATGCAGCAGGTCGTCGCGCAGGTCCCGCCGACCCCGGTTCCCGCCCCGGTTGTCGTCGCGACCCCGACCGCGGCCCCGACGCCTTCACCTGCACCGACGCCGACCCTGAGCCCCTCGCCGCTCATCCTCGTGCCCTAGGACCGGGCCGCGCCGATCAGGCGAATCCAGCCGCTACCAGCTCGGATATTCCGAGCATGATTACCGATACGCGCTTCCTGGCGATCGAACGCGTTCGGGCGGTCCGGAGCGATGGGCGCGCTCAGGTTTCGTGCGGAGCTTGGACGGATCGACGACTCGGAGTCGGCCGGATGCCTGCCGAAACCCCGCGCGTAATCATGCTCGTAATGCGCCGGGGCTTACGGCCCAGGACGACGGTCAGCCCAACTGCCGCGGACATGCAGCGGTCGGCCAGCCGAGGATCGGCCCGAGCGGGCGCGCACGGGCTCGGCGGGTATACTGCACGGGCCTTTCCCCAGGGACGACCGTGCGGCCCGCCACGCATCCGGCGCCGTCGTCGCCCAGCCACCGAAGGACCAGCCCGTTCATGTTCGACGCCCTTCTCGGCCTGTTCTCGCGCGACATCGGCATCGACCTCGGCACCGCCAACACGCTCGTCCACGTCCGCGACCGGGGCATCGTCATGAGCGAGCCGAGCGTCGTGGCGATCGAGGCGAAGACGAAGCGCGTCCTCGCGATCGGCGCCGAGGCCAAGCGGATGGTCGGCCGGACCCCGGCGAGCATCATCGCGGTGCGGCCGCTCCGGGACGGCGTCATCAGCGACTTCGATGTGACGGAGCAGATGATCCGGTACTTCGTGCACGAGGTGCACAAGAGCCTCGGCCTCATCCCGCGTCCGCGGATGATCCTCGGCATCCCGTCCGGCGTGACCGAGGTCGAAAAACGGGCGGTGCGCGACGCCGGCCTCAACGCCGGAGCGCGCTGGGTGCGCCTCATCGAGGAGCCGATGGCCGCCGCGATCGGTGCCGGGCTGCCCGTGAGCGAGCCATCGGGCAGCCTCATCGTCGACATCGGTGGCGGCACGACCGAGGTCGCGGTCATCAGCCTCGGTGGGATCGTCGTGAGCCGGAGCATCCGCATCGGCGGCGACGAGATGGACCAGGACATCGTCACCTTCGCGCGGCGCGAGTACAACCTGTTCCTCGGCGAGCGGACCGCGGAGGACATCAAGATCGCAATCGCGTCGGCGTACCCCGGGGAGTGGGACGTCCAGCGCGTCACCCTCCGCGGCCGGGATCTCCTCACGGGCCTGCCGCGCAGCGTCGAGGTCGGCGCCGACCAGATCCGCGAGGCCATCGAGCCGTCCGTCCAGCAGATCGTCGACACGATCAAGGACACGATCGAGGAGACGCCACCCGAGCTGGTCGCGGACATCATGGATCAGGGCATCGTCCTCGCCGGCGGGGGCGCGCTCCTCGCCGGCCTCGACCGGAGGGTCGCCGAGGCAACCCAGATGCCGGTGCACGTCGCCGACGATCCCCTGACATGCGTCGCGCGCGGCACGGGGGTCGTGCTCGAGGAGCTCGACCGCATGCAGCGCGTGCTCGTCGCAGACACGTACGCTCGCGCGCCGCGCTGACCCCCTCGAGCGCGGGAGGACCGTCGCGATGTCCGGCCTCATCACCACCCGCACGACGCGCATCGCCCGGCGCCGGGCGATCAGCTTCGCGACGCTCCTCGGCCTGAGCATCGTGTGCATGGCGTTCTCGTCGTCGCCCGTCGTCACCGAGCTCCAGAAGGCGGCGGCCTTCGCGTTCCGGCCGCTCCAGGCGAGCGCCGCGGGGGTCGCGTCGGGTATCGGCTCGGTCGTCGAGTCGCTCCGCGAGATCGACCGGCTGCGGGTCGACAACGAGGACCTGCGAGCCCGCAATACGCAGCTCCAGAACGAGAACGCGAGGCTGCAGGCGCTCGAGCGCGAGAACCAGCAGCTGACCGCGCTGCTCCAGGTCAAGACCGGATTCGCCTACCACACGATCGCGGCGTCGGTCATCGCCCGCGAACGTCCCGAGGTGGGCCGCACCATCACGATCGACCGCGGCTCGAACGACGGGCTCGTCGTCGGCGACGTCGTGGTCGGTGCGGGCGGCGCGCTCGCCGGCCGGATCACGGACCTGTCCGGGACCGCTGCCCACGTCACGCTCATCAACGACCCGTCGGCGACGGTGACCGGGATGATCGAGAGCAACGGGGCGACCGGCGACGTGGCCGGCCAGCTCGGCGGCGTGCTCGTCATGCAGAACATCGACTCGACGGAACGGGTGAACATCAACGACGAGGTCGTGACCGCCGGGATCGTCCTCGGCGGTGGGATCCGCTCGCCATACCCGAAGGGCCTGGTCATCGGGCAGGTCATCGACGTCCAGCGCGACGCGAACGCGGTCGTGCAGACCGCGTACCTGGCCCCGGCGATCGACCTCTCGAAGCTCGAGTACGTCCTCGTCATCACCGACTACGAGGGCGGGCTGCCGATCTCCGGCCCGGGCGCCTCGCCATCGGCCCAGCCCTGACGCGACCGCCTGCTACGCTGTCGCCTCGATGAAGGGCATCGTTCTCGCCGGGGGCACCGCGACGCGCTTGTTCCCCCTCACGATCGTCACGAACAAGCACCTCCTGCCCATCTACGACCGGCCGATGATCTACTACCCGATCGAGACGCTCGCCGGCATGGGCATCCGCGAGGTCATGGTCATCGTCGGCGGCAAGAGCGTCGGCGACGTCGTCGAGCTCCTCGGGGACGGCAACCATTTCGGGCTCGACCTCACGTACCGCTACCAGCGCGGAGCGCTGGGCATCGCGCACGCGATCGGGCTCGCCCGCGACTTCGTCGGTGCCGAAGCGTTCTGCTGCGTGCTCGGCGACAACATCCTGCGGGGTGAGCCGCTGGCGGACACGGGCCAGGAGTTCGATTCGGGCCCGTGGGGTGCGGGCACGCTGCTCTACCGCGTCCCCGACCCCGAGCGGTTCGGCGTGGCCGAGCTCGATTCGGACGGCGCGGTCGTCGGCTTCGAGGAGAAGCCGGCGAAGCCGAAGAGCGACCTCATCCCGATCGGCGTGTACTTCCTCCGCCCGGACGCCTTCGACGTCATCGAGCACCTCGCGCCCTCGGGCCGCGGGGAGCTCGAGATCACCGACGTGCTCAACCACTACATCCCCGGCCGGCGCCTCTTCACCCGCGTCTACGACGGGCACTGGACAGACGCCGGGACGGTGCCGTCCCTCCTGCGAGCCGCCGAGCTGGCGGCCGAGGACGACGCTGCGGGTCGTCTTGCCCCTCCGACCCAGCGCCCGCTCCAGCGGCGAACGGACGAGGTGGAGCTGCCGCCGCGAGTCGATGCCTGACGATCGCCGCATGAGGGATGGCGCCGAACCGGCCGGCCGGCGCTCGGTCCACCCGTTGGCGGGGCCCGGCGCGCACCTCCTCGTCAGCGGTGGCGCCGGATTCATCGGGAGTTGCTTCGTCCGCGAGGTGCTCGGGCGACGCGACGGCACGCGCATCACGGTCCTCGACAAGCTGACGTACGCCGGCAGCGAGGCGAACCTCGCGGCGATCCGGGCCGATCCCGAGCAGGCCGGGCGCTTTCGGTTCGTGCGCGGCGACATCGCGAACCCGGCAGACGTCGATCCGCTCGTCGAGACAACCGACGCGGTCGTCAACTTCGCGGCGGAGTCGCACGTCGACCGCTCGATCCTCGATCCCGAGGCGTTCCTCACGACCGGCGTCATCGGCGTGCACGTCCTCCTCGAGGCGTGCCGTCGTGCGACGGAGCGCGCCCGCGAGGGAGCCCGCTCGGCGCCGCGCTACCTCCAGGTGTCGACCGACGAGGTCTACGGCTCGGTCGAGCAGGGGCGGTCGTGGGAAGGTGACCCGCTCGCCCCACGTTCGCCGTACAGCGCGGCCAAGGCCGCCGGCGACATGCTCGTCCGGAGCTACGTCGCGACGTACGGGCTCGACGCGCTGGTCACCCGTGGCGCCAACACGTACGGGCCACACCAGCATCCCGAGAAGCTCATCCCGCTGTTCGTGACGAACGCCATCGACGACCAACCATTGCCGCTCTACGGCGACGGGCTGCAGCGCCGCGACTGGCTCCACGTCGCCGACCACGCGGGGGCCATCGAGTTCGTCCTGCGCCACGGCGCGAGCGGCGAGATCTACAACATCCCCGGCTCGGCCGAGATGACGAACCGGGACGTCGTCACCGTGCTCCTCGAGCGGCTCGGAAAGCCCTGGTCCCTCGTGCGGACCGTCGCCGACCGGCCGGGCCACGACCGTCGCTATGCGATGGACGGCGGCAAGCTCGCCGCCCTCGGCTGGCAGAACCGGATGCCGTTCGAGGCCGGCATCGCCGAGACCGTCGACTGGTTCCGCGCGAACGAGGGCTGGTGGCGGGCGATCCGTTCCGGCGACTGGGACGACTACTACGCTCGGCAGTACGGCGCTCGCCTGGCGGCCTCGACCCAGGCGGACTGATCGTGCGCGTCGCCGTCACCGGACCGGGAGGCCGACTCGGCCGGGCGCTGATGGCCTCGCTCGCAGATGCCCCGTTCACCGGTCCCGGTGGGCCGATCGGCTGGGGCCGGCCCGACTATGACCTCGACGATCCGGCTGCAGCGGCGCGACTGGTCGAGCGCGACCGACCCGAGCTGGTGATCCACGCCGCCGCCTGGACGGACACCGAGGGCTGCGCCCGCGATCCCGCGCTCGCGATGCGGCGCAACGGACACGCGGTCGGTGAGCTGGCGAGGGCGTGCGCCTCAGCCGGAGCCGATCTGGTCGTCCTCTCGACGAACGAGGTGTTCGACGGTCGCCGGTCCGACGGTCGCGCCTACGCGACTGACGACGAGCCAGCGCCGCTAAACCCATACGGAGCGAGCAAGCTCGCCGGGGAACGCGCTGCGGCCGAGGCATGGCGAGCGGCCCGCAGGGGGAGCTCGCTCGCGATCGTGCGGACGACTTGGCTGTACGGGCCGCCGGGCAACGACTTCCCGTCGAAGCTGCTCGCGGCCGCAGAGCGGTCCGCCCAGGCGAACGAGCCCCTCCGGGCGGTGAACGACGAGATCGGCTCGCCGTCGTACGCGCCCGACGTCGCGGAGGCGATCGTCGCGGCCGCCGGGGAGGATGGCCCGTTCTCGCTGGGCCGGATCGAGCACATCGTGAACGGCGGCGTGGCGTCGCGGGCCGACTGGGCGAGGGAGCTCCTGCGGCAGTCCGGGATCGCCATCCCGATCGAGGAGGTCCCGGTGGCGACATGGCCGCGCGCATCCACCCCGCCCCTCTGGGGCGTGCTGGCTCCCACGCGACCGCTCAGGTCGTGGCAGGCCGCGCTGGCCGACTACGTGCCGATCCTTCTCCGCCAGCGGGCGGCTGCGGCCCGATGAGCGGCGGGATTGCGGCCCATTGAGCGGCGGGATTGCGGCCCAATGAGCGACGGGCCGCCCGGTCCGAGCCGACTCGACGGCGTCCGCCTCGGACGCCTGCAGCGCCATGCCGACGAGCGCGGCGCGTTCCGGGAGCTCTGGCGCGCGAGCACGTTCGGTGAGCTTTCGCCGGGCGACACGGGCGCGACCGCTGACCTGATGGCGGAGCCGGCGGGCGGACAGCGGTTCGTCCAGGCCAACCTCTCGACGTCCCGGCCGGGTGTGCTGCGCGGCCTCCATTACCATCGCAGGCAGCTCGACTATTGGGTCGTCGCGAGCGGGCGAGCGTTGGTTGCGCTCGTCGACGTGCGGCCCCTCCTCGACGGATCCGGGCCTCAGGCGCTCGTCGAGACGCACGATCTCCGCGCCGACGACTGGGTGGTCATCCCGGTCGGGGTGGCGCACGGATTCCTCGCGCTCGAGGAGCTCGAGCTCCTGTATCTCGTGACGAACGAGTACGACGGGGGAGACGAGCTCGGCTTCGCGTGGGACGACCCGGCCGTCGGCGTGCCGTGGCCGCGGCTCGCGATGACGGCCGACGGCCGCCCGATCCTCTCCGACAGGGATCGGACGAACCCGACGCTCGCGGACCTCGTCGCGCGCCTGCGCGGCTGACGGAGGCCGCCGGCGAGGTCGTTCGACGCGAATTCCGTTGCGTGCTCGCACGCCGTCCCATGCCTGTCCACCCCACCCGGACCCTTGCCCACCGCACATCTCCCCAAAGCTCCGCATCAGCCCGCCGCCGATGGGGCCATGCCCGTCGGGGACCATCCCGCGATTGAGTCGGCGACCCGCCTCCCGCGAGGCTGGCGAGACACGTCCCCGAGGCGTGCCCACCGCCACCCAGGGAGATCGCCATCGTGCGAAAGCTCATCGTCGCCGCCACCGCCAGCTGCCTCGTCGTGCTGGGCCTGGCCGTGCCGAGCGCGCTGGGCGCGATGCCGACTTCCAACGCAAAGGTCGTCATCATCGTCGGTCCGGTCGCCGGCTCGACGAGCTTCTACAAGAGCGACGCCGACGCGGCGGCCGCCGAGGCACTCAAGTACACGAGCAACGTCGTGAAGGTCTACACGCCGACAGCCACGTGGGCCGCGGCGAAGGCCGCGCTCCAGGGTGCCTCGATCGTCATCTACATGGGCCACGGCAACGGCTGGCCGAGCCCGTACGGGCCGTTCCAGACGTACACCAAGGACGGCCTGGGCCTGAACCCGTCCGCCGGCAGCGACAACTCGACGACGAAATACTGGGGCGAGTACTACCTCGCCCGTGACATCCGGCTGGCGCCCAACGCGATCGTGCTCCTCCATCACCTGTGTTACTCCGCAGGAAACTCGGAGCCCGGCAACGCCGATCCGACGTTGTCAGTCGCCAAGCAGCGCGTCGACAACATGGCCGCCGGCTGGCTGCGCACCGGAGCGCGCGCTGTCGTCGCCGAGGTCTACAACTCGGGGATGTGGGGCGGCGCCGCCTGGTACGTCCGCCAGCTGTTCACGACGAGCCAGACGGTCGACCAGATGTGGCGCTCGAACCCGAACTTCAACAATCACGTCCTCTCGTTCGCGTCCGCGCGCACGTCCGGCTACACGGCGAAGATGGACCCGGACGGCGTCAACAAGGCCCCGTTCGGGCGGTCGATCGTCGGTGCGGCGGGCCTCTGGACGCAGGAGGTCACCGGCACGCGGACGCGTATCGCGGCGACAGCCAGCCAGTGACGTCCGGATAGCCCGCGGGTCGAGACCCACGAGTCGTGCGGTTCGCCGCCACGATCCCGGCGCTGGGCCGTTCTCCTACCGGTCACTCGATCTGCTTCGCCAGCTCGATGATGATCCCCTCGGGGCCACGGACGTAGCAGAGCCGGTAGCTGTTCTCGTACTGCTCCACCTCGCCGACGAGTTCGGCTCCGCGAGCCCGCAAGCGGTCGAGGACATCGTCGATGCCCTGTACCCGGCTGGGTCTCCTTGGTGAAGGATCGACTGGGCTACGCTCCCATCGAGGCGGAGGCCCTCGACGAGACCGCGGCCGCCACCTCAATGGACCGCACCGGATCTCCCACCACTGGCCCGGACCGCTCCGGACCCGTGCGTACCACGCCAGACCGGGACCATGGTCCGGATTGTCAGGGCCTCCACCCACGCCTAGGGTGAGCGCCTCGCTGCGAACGGCGACCGCTCGGATCATCCGCCGAGGACCGTCACATGCCGACCCGATCGCCGCTTCGACGCCCTGTCCCCACGCTCGCCGCGAGCTTCGGCCGTCGCCGGGCGCCCATCGCCTGGCTCGTCGCCCTCGTGGTCGCGACGATGCTCGGCGAGGCCTCGCTCGCGGGCGTGGCGCTCGCCGGAGGCTCGGGGCAGCATCGCACGCTCGAGGCGGGGATCGCCGCCCGGGGAAGCCTGGGTTCCCCCCACGGCGCCGCGGCCGACGATCCATTCGGTGGCGCCCCGGCTCCCGACGACGCCCCGCCGGCACCACCGGCGG
>VBHW01000296.1 GCA_005881055.1 Chloroflexota bacterium | reverse complement strand
ATAGCCACGGTTCCTCAGAGGACCGGACACAAAGAGCGGGCAAGGGTCGACCCCAGCACTCATATCCATCCGTCTTTCCGTCCCGGCACTCTCGGCCCAGAGTCCACTCACGAAATCCGAGCGCGCTGTCTGCCCATGGCCTCGGACGCGTCCGTCACCCCCGAGAGCGCCTGGCAAAGTCCAGGAGGCGTCCGGTGCCCGATGCCACTACCCGTCGAGGGAGGCGGAGCATCCGCCTGCTCGCCGCAGTCCAGGTCTTCCTCATCCTTGCGTCGCTGTTCGCGCCGATCCCGATCGCCGCGGCCGACCCGTCGCCGGACCCGAGCGCCCCGGCGACGTCGGCCGAGCCGAGCCCCTCGGCGACGCCCGACCCGAGCCCTACCTCCGACCCGTCTCCGGTGCCGACGCCGGATGCCTCCTCGCCGGCACCGGAGGCCAGCCCGACAGCGAGCCCGGCTCCTCAGCCGACATCCGCGCCGACTGCCGCGCCGACCGCGGCCCCGGAGCCGACCGCCCCGTACATCGTGACCTTCGCCGCCGGCACCGCGGCGGGGGCCCAGGTGGCGAGCCTCGCGGCGGCGGGAGCCGTCGACCTCGGGTCGATCCCGGCCCTCCGGATGCATGCCGCCGCCCTGACAGCGGCCGGCCTCGCCATCCTCCAGGCGGATCCGGCGGTGAGCCGCGTCGACGTCGATCGCACGCGCGCCGCCGAGGGCACCCCGAGCGACACCGACTACTCGAGCCAGTGGTCGCTCCCGAAGATCGGATGGAACCAGGTCTTCGGCTCGGTCAACCCGTCGGGTAGCGCGGTCGTCGCCCTCCTCGACACCGGCGTCGCCGCATCGCACCCCGACCTCGCGGGCAGCCTGGTCGCGGGAACGTCCATCGTCGACGGCTCGAGTGGCCGCACCGACTCGAACGGCCACGGTACATGGCTCGCCGGGATCATCGCCGCGGGAACCGACAACGGCGCCGGTATCGCCGGCATCGGCTACGCGGGCGTGAAGGTCATGCCCGTCACCGTCCTCGATGCACAGGGCCTCGGCCAGGACAGCGACATCATCGCGGGCATCGTCTGGGCGACCGACCACGGCGCCGACGTCATCAACATGAGCTTCAGCAACCCGGGCTACTCGCCCGCGCTGCAAGCCGCGATCGATTACGCGTGGGCTCGTGGCGTCGTCCTCGTCGCCGCCACAGGCAACGACGGCTCCTCGGCCGTGACCTATCCGGCCGGCGATCGCGGCGTCATCGGCGTCTCGAACACCGACCAGGGCGATGCCCTCAACCCCTCGTCGAACTACGGCCAGGACACGTTCCTGGGCGCGCCGGGCACCGACATCGAAACCACCGCCGCCGGGGGTGGGTACACCTCCGTGACCGGCACGTCGGCATCGGCTGCCGAGGTTTCTGCCGCCGCGGCGCTGCAGGCGACCGATCCGAGCGCCTCGAACGGAGTGCTCGTCGGCCGCCTCGCGCGCTCGGCCGATCCGGCCGGCACCGCCGCCCAGACGGGCAACGGCCGCCTCAACCTGGCCCGCGCGATCGCGGATTCAGGCTCGGAGTCTGTCCAACCCGCGGGAGCGGCTCCCCTGGGGAGCGGTGGCCCGCTGGTGGGGCCGTACGTTGCAGCTGCAACCAGCAACGTCTCGTTTGCACCTGCCACGTCGACGGCTGGATCAACCTTGACCTATACGGTTTCGTTCAGGACCTCGGGAAGTGGCGCACTAATCGCAGGAAATAAGATCACAGTTAGCTTCTCGCCCGGTCCTCCAGGAGCCTTCTCGTTCAATTCGACGACTCCGACGATCGGCCTGACCGGCGGATTCTCGAACTGCTTGGCTACGTCGACAGCAGCCGGCAACGTCGTGACGATCACGCTCGCAAACAACGGCGTTCTTGTCTGTGGGCTCGGGAATAGCGTTCAAGCAACGTTGACGATCGCGGGGGTCGTCAATCCGGCCGCCGGCAACTACAACAAGCTCGACTTCACAGTCGAAACAACGAAGGATG
>VBHW01000034.1 GCA_005881055.1 Chloroflexota bacterium | reverse complement strand
GACACGCAGGCGATCGTCACGTACTGCTCGATGAGGGGCAGGGCCGCCAGCTCCGCGTACGTCAGGGTCACCTCACGGTCGACCATGCCCTTGACGGTCAGGTGCCAGCCCTCGACGTCGACGTGGGGCGCGAGGAGGGCGGTGTCGATGCGGTAGAAGTCGTCGTTGGGCATGACGATCGGCGTGATTCCCGGCACGCTGAGCGACTCTGCTGGAACGAGGGGCGGCGCCGTGACGCGAGGCGGCGGGAGGACAGTGGAGATCGGGGCGATCGCGTTCGCCCGGCCCTGCAGGAGCGCCCGGCCGAGCATGCCGGCGGCGATCGTCCCGATCGCGAGGGCCCCGCTCCGGATGAGGAACCCGCGGCGGTCCCAGCTCATCCCGATCGGCGGGGTCGGCCGCCTCGACGGACCCGTCAGGGTCTCGAGACCGACGGCACGCAGGCGCGCCGCCGATCGGCGATCCGCGATCGGTCGGGTCCCCGCGAGCCCTGCGTCTCCGGCCGGGGTCCGGGTCGACGCGAGGAGGGACCGCAGCGCGGCGAGCCCCGCGAGGACCGCGACGACGACCGTCGCCACGGAGAGAGGGAAGGACACGAGCGGCTCGCGCCAGGCCGCGACGAGTGCGACGAGCCCGAACCCGACGAATGCGGCGTCTGCCCGCCCGATCCGCCGTGCGCCGACCACGCCGACGACGGCGGCGATCGCGAGCGCCGCGAGGACGATGATGAGGTTGAGCGCGAGCTTGTCGTTCGTCCCGAACAGCCCGACGACGACGTCCTTCGCGCCGGGCGGCTGGAGGTCGATGACGAGCGCCCCGATCGCGAGGACGAGGGACGGTGCGCCCGGAACGAGCCCCGCGACGAGCTCGGACACGGCGATCGACGTCGCTGCGGCCAGCGAGCCCGCGAGCGCGGGCGCCCCGATCGTGCGGACGATGTCGCGTCCCGTTCCGGCGGCGGACGTTCCGGCCACCGGCGCCCGCGCGCCGTCGGTTGCCTCATCGGATCTTGCACGAGTCGTCACAGCGGTAGTGAAGCGTAGTGATGTGACGATCGGGTGTCATCGGCACGGTCCCGCCATGCGCAAAGCAAGCAGGCTGCAACTGGAGTTCGGGCGCTGATGACGCGGGCGAAGGGTGGTGGATGCGACCCTCGGGTCAGCTCGCGGAATCCGCGAGCACCCAGTTGGTCAGCGTCCGCCCGTGGGGGTGGTCGCGACAGACCGGCCCCTCAGGAGGCCAGCATGAACGACTACGAACGCACGACGGTGACGCGCGAACAGGTCGACCCGGTGACGACGCGCGGAACGGTGGTCCGCCGGACGTCCGGGCCGACCCCGCTGACCGTCATGCAGCGAGCGATCGCGTTGATCTTCGGCGTCATCCAGGCGCTGATCGTCCTGCGCATCGTGCTGCTGCTCCTCATCGCGAACCGCAACAACGACATCGTCATGGCGATCATGAACATCACGAACACGCTCGTGGAGCCGTTCCGCGGCATGTTCCGCCTCGACCGAGTGAACACCGAAGTCGGCGTCGTCCTCGATATCGCGGCGATCGTCGCGCTCATCGCGTGGACCCTCATCGAGGGCCTCGTGCTCGCGGTCCTTCGGTTGGGCGACCGCGGCACCGCCGAGACCGCCTGACCTCGTCCGGACTGGTAGAGTCGTGGAACCGACGACGGTACTCGGCCTCACGGGGTTGGCGATGTTCCTCACCGCCGGCCTCATCGCCCGGTTGCCGGTCGGTCGGTGCCAGGAATGCACCCACTGCCACGAGGTCGATCGCCTGGAGGCTGAGAAGCACCACCGACAGGAATTGAGCCAGTCGGTGGTGGCCACCAGGCGGTGTCCTCGGTGCGGCGGCGACCACGACCCGGACGAGGAAGACTGACAGTCCACCGCCGAGCCAGTCACGCAGCACACCCGGCGCCCGCGCAGCCCGCGCGGGCGACCGGGCGTTCTCGTGCCCGGCACTCGGCCGGCGAAGTGCCTGGCGTCTCGTTCATCGCTCCGCGCAACATCGAGATCGTCAAGGCGACCGACCTCGGCGGCGTCATGGTCCTCAAGCACGAGGACCTGTACATGCTCACCGACGGGTTCGGCGACATCCACCCCGATTCACGTGGGCTCGGCCTCTACGACGGCGACACGCGGATCCTGTCGTGCGCCAGCCTCCGGATCAACGGCTCACGACCGATCGTCCTCGGCGCCGACACCGGAGCGAACTACCGCGGGATCATCCAGCTCACGAACCCCGACCAGTTCCCGGATCCGAGCCGCAAGCTCGACGCCCGCCTGGCCCTTGCCCGCCAGTCGCTCGGGATCAGCCGGGACCAGGTGCTCGACGGGGCGCTGTACGAGCGCCTGTCGATCGCGAACTTCACGCCACATCCCGAGCCGCTCCTCATCGAGCTCCGCCTCGACGTCGACGCAGCCGACATCTTCGAGGTGCGCGGCCGCCCGCGGCCCAAACGCGGGGACCGACTGCCGATCGCGGTACGAGACGATGGGCGGCTGACGTTCGGGTATCGCGGCCTCGACGGCCGCGTCCGCTGGGTGTACGTCGCGCCCGGCGGAGGGGGCCGGGTCGATCCGGCCGACGAGGGCACGGAGGGTTCGGTCGTCGTGCGTTGGTCGCGCGACGTGCCGCCGGGCGGACTCGCCGAGCTCGAGTGGAAGGTCTGGAGCGAGCTGTCGCCGCCGCTCGACGGAGCCGGCACGTACGGCGACGGAGGTGTCGAGTTCGCCGGGGAAGCTGCCCCGGCGAATACCGCCTCATCGAGACGGACCGCGTCAAGGCGCCGAGGGCCGTCTGGCGATGATGCCGGGCCCGCCGACGGCGCCGCGCGCACCGGCGGCTTGACGGATGCCGAAATGGCCTCCCTGTTCCCACAGCCGCCGGCGGTCGATCCCCTGCGGGCTGCGGAGACCTACCGGACGTGGACTCATGACGCGACGGTCCTCGCCTCCGACAACGAGCTGTTCGACCTGGCGATCCAGCGCTGCGTCGCGGACCTGCGGCTCCTGATGAACGCCGGCCCCGACCCGGGCGAGCAATACGTCGCGGCGGGAGTCCCGTGGTACACGACACTCTTCGGGCGGGACGCGGTGCTCACCGCGTACGAGGCCCTTGCCTTCCGGCCGGCAATCGCCCTCGACGCGCTCGAGGTGCTCGCCGCCCGCCAGGCCGATGCCGTCGACGACGAGCGCGACATGCAGCCGGGCAAGATCCTCCACGAGCTGCGAACGGGCGAGATGTCCCGCACCCGCGAGCTCCCTCATCGCCCGTACTACGGCAGCGTCGACGCCACGCCGCTGTGGCTCATCCTCCTCGGCTCGGCGTACGACTGGACGGGCGACCGGGATCTCGTCGACAGGTACTGGCCGAACGCGATGGCGGCCCTCCGCTGGATCGACGAGTACGGCACGGGACCGGAGGGGTTCGTCACGTACGAGCGACGGACCCCGCAGGGTCTCGTCAACCAGGGCTGGAAGGACTCCTCGGACGCGATCCGCGACAGCGCCGGCCGAACGGTGGAGGCGCCGATCGCGCTCGCGGAGGTCCAGGGCTACGTGTTCGACGCGAAGCGCCGGCTGGCGGGCCTCGCACGCATGCGCGGCGACCACGACCTCGCGTCCCGTCTCGACGCGGATGCCGAGGCCCTCCGGAAGCGGTTCGAGGAGGCGTTCTGGCTGCCCGACCGGCAGTACTACGCGATGGCGATCGGGCGCGACGGCCACGTTGCCGACGCGATCGCCTCGAACCCGGGCCAGTGCCTGTGGAGCGGGATCGTCAGCGACGAGCGCGCGGCGGACGTCGCGGCGCGGCTGTGCGAGCCCGGCCTCGACTCCGGCTGGGGCGTGCGCACGTTCGCGGCGGGCCAGCCCGGCTACAACCCGATCGGCTACCACACCGGGTCGGTCTGGCCGCACGACACCGCGCTCATCGTCCAGGGGCTCAAGAAGTACGGCTTCCACGACGAGGCAAGCCGGTTCGCCGGCAGCATCTTCGAGGCGGCCCAGCATTTCGCGGACTTCCGGCTGCCGGAGCTCTTCTGCGGCTTCGAGCGCGAGCGCGTGAGCGTCCCCGTGCCGTACCCGGTCGCCTGCTCGCCACAGGCCTGGGCCGCCGGGGCGCCACTCCTCTTCCTCCGGTCGATGCTCGGGCTGAGGGCGATCGCCGAACGGCACGAGCTCGAGCTCGTCCGGCCCCACCTGCCCACATGGCTCGGTAAGGTCACGATCAGCAACCTGCGCGTGGGCGACGCGTCGGTCGATCTCCTCTTCCACCGCTGGCGGGGGACGACGAGCGCCGAGGTCCTCCGCAAGGACGGCGAGCTCGAGGTCACGATCCGGATGTGACGTGGCGCGGCGCCCCGACACTGCCCCGCCCGACACGGCCCCGCCCGACACGGCCCCGCCCGACACCGCCCCGCCCGAGCCGCCCGAGGCCCGTTGGGGAAGGACTCTGCTGCCCGCCGTCATGCGGCTGCAATGTCCGGGCGAACTGCCGGACTGTGGCTGCGACATCACGGCCGCTACGCTCTCGTCAATCTCTCAGGTCGTCTGGTGACACCGGTGACGGGGTGTCGTCGGGCGCTTCCGCCGCGCGGTCCGGTCCCCCTCCCGGATCGCGCGGCTTCGTTTTGTCATGCGGCTTGACTTGTCGTGCCGAGTCGGGTGACCGGTCCGCGGCTCGGGGCGGGCGCTCGAGCCCGGGCTCAGCCGACGAGATGGGACCAGATATCAGCCACGGGACCACGGTGCTACGGAGCGCCGATCTCCATCGGTTTGGGCATCAGGGCCGGGCAGTCGTGCGTGGACCCGAAACGTCGAGCCCAGCGCGATGCTCCTGGGAGCATCAGGGGTGCGCCCCCAGCACCACCAGGGCTAAACGTAACAATTGAGCCCATCACCGCTCAGGGTGCGGTTTGACGCCCGATCCTAGCGTCGGTCGGCGAGCATCCAGCGAGCGCCGCGTGCGGCGATCTCGGCCACGAGGAGCTTCACGGGCATCGCGAGGTACTCCACGCCGATCACCTGATCGAGGACTCGTGGCTGCTCTCGCTCGACCCGTGCGAGCATGGCGCCCGCGGTCTCCGGCGTCGGGTCGGCCCGGTCGTCGCCGGCCGGCGACGGGAGGCGCGCCCCGACGCGACCAGCCTCGTCGGCCAGCCACGCGAGGGCGTCCGCCCGCTCGGGGATGGCGAGCGCCTCGTACGCGGCAATGGCGGAGGCCTCGAAGACGCCGCTCGGCAGCTCCGGCGCGACCTCGCGGAAACGGGCGATCGCCTCGAGTCGGGTGATCGTCTTCGGATCGGCGAGGCAGCGGTCGGCGAACGACCCCAGCGCCGCGAGCCGCTCGGCGGTCCATAGCTCTCGGAGTGCAGGCATGTGGCCTCCGTGCCCGCGGCGCGTCCCGCAGCGGGCGTGTCGACAGCATCCCGGAGATCGCTGGACGCT
Source organism: Chloroflexota bacterium (assembly GCA_005881055.1). Lineage (GTDB taxonomy): Bacteria > Chloroflexota > Limnocylindria > Limnocylindrales > CSP1-4 > C-114. The sequence goes on along the minus strand of VBHW01000034.1, from coordinate 4,056 downwards.
CGCGCCTGTGGGCGGCGTGCGTGCCTTGCGATCGCCTTGCACGCAGGCGGACCCTGCGGACCGCCGCGCCGTCGGGGGCCGACGACCCTCACGCCGCGATGCAGTTGTCAGGCGCCGGCCCGATCCCTGCACGCGCTTCCTCGCGGAACGTCCGACAATGGCCGCGATGTCCCGTCCCGCGACGGTCCCGCGCGCCAATGCCGGTCGCTCCGATCCGGACGACCCGGCCGCGCTCGAGCTCGACGAGCCGCGCGCCGAGATCGAGCGTCTCCGTGCCCAGCTCGCGGAGCGCAGTCGGGCGCAGGACACCCTCCGCCGTCTGCTGGACGCGAGCGACGCACTGTCCGGCGCCCTCACGCCGGCCGAGGTCGTGGACATCGTCTCGCGGGAGATCCTCGACGCCCTCGAGGGCACGGCCGGCGGGATCTCCGTCCTCGAGGACGACGAGCTGGTCCTCATCGGCGCCCGCGGCTACCGACCGGAGCTCATCGCGGCCCTCACCCGCCTGCCAATGACCTCTCCGTGGCCGCTCACCGAGGCGGTCCGGACCGGAGAGCCGGTCTTCGTCGAATCGGAGCGCGAGCTGCGGCGCCGGTACGCGGAGGCCGATCGCACGCTCATCCGGTACACCACGGGCGCGCTCGCGGCCGTCCCCCTGACGCTCGAGGGTCGGCCGAACGGGGCGCTGGGCATCCAATTCGATCGTCCACGACCCTTCGGCGACACAGACCGCACGTTCCTCCGGACGATCGCCCACACCTGCGCGCAGGCCCTCGAGCGGGCACGCCTGTTCGAAGACACCGAGCGCCTGAACGAGACCCTTCGCCTCGCGGTCCGGTCCGAGCGGGCCAGCGCGGCCGAGCTCGGCGCGGTGATCCACGCGCTGGCCGATCCCGTCGTCGTCTGCGATCGTGCAGGACGGGTCCGGCTCGCGAACCAGGCGGCCCGGACGGTGCTCGGTGGGCAGCCGCTCGAGACATACGAGGGCATCCTCGGGCAGCTCGAGGATCCCGATGGGCTCGCGCCGCGGATCGGCCAGAGCAAGCCGCAGGGCCCGGTAGAGCTCGCCCTGCGTGGCAGCGAGCGCTGGCTCGAGCTGTCGACCTATCCCGTCCGGCCGACGGACGAGGGCGGGCACCAGGCCGAGCCCGGCGAGCTGTTGGGCGAGGAGGCGGTGGCCTCGTCGATCCTCGTCATCCGCGATGTCACCGAACAGCGCCAGGCCAACCAGCTGCGCGACGCGTTCATGGGCATCCTCTCTCACGAGCTGCGGACCCCGATCACGACGATCTTCGGGGGCACCCGCGTGCTCGCGCGGAGCGGCCTGTCGGAGGACACCCGGCGCGAAGTGTCGGCCGACGTCAGCGCCGAGGCCGAGCGCCTCCACCGCCTCGTCGAGGACCTGCTCGTCCTCGCCCGCGCCGAGCGCGGCGGGCTCCAGCTCGGCGCCGATCCGGTGCTCCTCCAGCACCTGCTCCCGCGCATCATGGAGGCCGAGGGGACCCGCTGGCCGACGAAGCGCTTCGACCTGCGGATGCCACGCTCGATGCCGACGGTCTCGGCCGACCCGACCTATGTCGAGCAGGTGATCCGCAACCTCATCGGCAACGCCGCGAAGTACTCGTCCGACGACACGATCGTCGCCGTCGTGGCGGAGGTCGCCGACACCCATGTCCAGGTCCGGATCATGGACGAGGGCCCGGGCATCTCATCGTCCGAAGCCGGGCGGCTCTTCGAGCTCTACTACCGATCGCCGGCCACGGCCGCCCAGTCCGCCGGCGCCGGGATCGGGCTGTTCGTCTGCCGCGCCCTCGTCGAGGCGATGGGCGGCAGCATCTGGGCCAGGCCGCGGCCGACCGGCGGCGCCGAGTTCGGGTTCACGCTGCCGATCCTCGTCGACGAGGGGCCGTGACGCGTCGCGGCGGCCGGCCCCTCTCTCGCGGTCGGCTCCCGCGATGACCCGCCGGTAGACCGCCTCGTAGCCGGCAGCCATGCGCGCCGCCGAGAATCGATCGAGCACGGAGGCTCGGATCGCGGCGCGATCCAGCTCCGCGACGCGCGGGACGGCGGCGGCGAGCGCGCCGGCGTCGGGGCCGAGGAAGCCGTCGACGCCGTCCCGGATGGTCTCGGGGAGCGCCCCGGACGGCAGCGCGAGGACCGGCGTCCCGCACGCGAGCGACTCGATCGCGACGAGCCCGAACGGCTCGGGCCAGCTGCCCGGCATGAGCGTGGCGTAGCTCTCGGCGAACAGCCGGTCGCGATCGGTGCTGCTGAGCTCGCCGAGGAGCTCCACCTCGGCGGTGCGGGTCGCGGGCAGGAAGACCTCCTCGTGATAGGCCCGTTCGGACGCCGTCACGCCGACCTTCGCGGCGATCCGCAGCCGGCGGCCCGCCCGACGCGCGACCTCGATCGCCTCGACGATGCCCTTCTCCGGTGCCACGCGGCCGACGAAGCAGAGCGCGTCGCCGGGGCGTGCCTCGAACGGCGCACCCGCGAGGTCGAGGCCGTTGTAGACGATCGTCCAGGGAAGGTCCGGCTGGCTCGAGGCCTGCGAGTGGCTGATGGCGACGAGGCCGGCCGGTGGGTCGGCGAAGGCATCGGCCGCGAACGGCTGGTCGAGCCGTCCGTGGAACGTGTTGACGACGGGGACGCTGCTGGCCCGCGCCAGGAGCAGCCCGGCCCACTCGAGGTGGGCGTGGATGACGTCGAACTCGCCCGCGTGGCGGAGGGCCGTGACCTCCGTGGCGATCATGTAGCCCGACCAGGGATCCGGGACGGTGCCGGCGGGTCGGAGCGCGCGCGGCACGGTGGGCACAAGCCGGCTGGCGGACGCCGTGGAATCGCCGCTCGCGAACAACGTGACGTCGTGCCCCCGTGCGATCTGCGCGCGGACCAGCGCCTCGATGATCCGCTCGGTGCCGCCGTAACCGGCGGGCGGGACGGGCTCGAGGGGCGGCGCGACCTGGGCGATCCGGAGCGGGCGCCGCCGCTCGGCGGGCGCCGTGGGGTCGGTCATCGGCAGCAAGTATCGCGGCGCCGGTCGATCCGTGCCTTGCGAAGTCACCGACGCACTCAGCGCTCCCTCTGGCGCCTGCGCGATAGACGCGTGCAACGCCAGCGGGATGCATCGAACGCGCGTCCGATATGCGACCTGGCGCAGCATGTGTGTTGTAATGCCCGGCCCCAGGGTGGACGTCGTGCGCGTTGCGCGAGACGATGGGCGCCAACGAAGGAGGTTGCGGCGTTGAGCACCCAGCCGCTGGTCCTCGTGGCCGACGACGAACCACGGATCACGAAGCTCGTATCGATCGCCCTCCAGGCCGAAGGATTCCGCGTCGTCACCGCTGACGGCGGCGAGGACGCGCTGCGCAAGGCCGAGGAAGTTCGCCCCGACGTCGTCCTGCTCGACCTCGTGATGCCCGACCTCGACGGCATCGAGGTCATGCAGCAGCTCCGCGACCGGCGACCCGTCCCGGTGATCCTCCTCACGGCGAAGGGCGCCACGGCCGACAAGGCGAAGGGCCTCGACCTCGGCGCCGACGATTACGTCGTGAAGCCGTTCCATCCAGACGAGCTCTCGGCACGCGTCCGCGCGGTGCTCCGGCGCTCGTCCGGCGCGACCCCGGGGCAGGGGATCGTCGCATTCGACGACATCGAGATCGACCTCGAGCGGCGGATGGTCACGAAGGGCGGTCAGCTCGTACAGCTGTCGCGCACCGAGTGGCTGCTCCTCCAGCACCTCGCGGCGAACGCCGGCAAGGTCGTGCTACACACGGAGCTCCTGACGAAGGTCTGGGGCCCCGAATATCGCGACGACCTCCAGTACCTGCGGGTCTGGGTCAGCCGCGTGCGCCGCAAGCTCGGCGCCGAGCCCGGAGAGCCGGGACGGATCAAGACGTTCCAGGGCATCGGCTACCTCCTCGACATCGAGGGCACGGCCACCGATGCGCCGGTCGGCGCCGGCAACAGCGGTGCGACCGAGTCTCCTGACCAGACTGCGGTCGAACCCGAAGCCCGCGCCGAGCGCGACGGCCACCTCGAGGCCGCTCCGCTGGC
>VBHW01000312.1:1932-7292 GCA_005881055.1 Chloroflexota bacterium | reverse complement strand
GTACCATTGGCCGGCCAGCTGGTCCGCCATGACCGAGTCCGAGGACGCCTGCCCGCTCGCGTCGAACCGGTAGCAGCGGCCGTTCCAGAGCTTCGCCTCGAAGGCTTCGCTGCCGCGCTCGTGCACCGCGGCGAAGCGCCGGACCGTCTCGGTGTCGCCGACCATCTCGCCGAGCCGCATCGCCGCCCGCAGCGCCCCGAGCCAGAGCCCACCGCCGTAGGCGCTCGGTCCCGTCATCGACCACGTGTCGTACGTCTGGTCGGGCTGTCCGTCGTGCTCGGGGAGCCCGTCCCCGTCGCGATCGAACCGGCCGAGGAAGTCCATCGCCTGGACGACCGCGGGCCAGGACTCGTGCGCCAGCTCGGGCGCCGGCGCGAGCAGCACGTCCCGCCAGATCTGGAGGACGAACTTGCTGTTCAGGTCCTTCCAGAGGTTGACGTCGCGGTACGTGTACGCGTTCGGCCGCAGGAACGGGTCCTCGCCCGGGCTGCCGAGGTCGTGGGGCAGGGCGCCGCGTCGTTTCCGCTGCGCGCGCATGTCCTTCCAGACCACGGTGATGATCTCCGGATCGTCGAGATCGACCGTCGTCGCGAAGTCCCGGACGACGCCGACCTCGAGGTCGGGCCAGAGCAGGAGGAGGGCCCACGAGGCGTAGAAGTTGACGTCGAGCGTGTTGTAGAACGGGTAGTCGTAGCACTCGAGGACCGCGAAGTGGCCGAGCGAGTCGTTCGCCCAGCCATTGCCACCCGGGCCCGGCGGGATGCCGGCGGGGGTCCGCCCGCCCGGCTGGGCCGTTCGCCACGGCTCGCCGTCCGTCCAGACCGTGCCCCCGTCGACGAGGTAGTAGAGCTCGTTGAAGAGCGCCGCCTTGTACCAGTCGGGGCGCGCGGGGTCGGCGAGGATCGGCGCCTGCCAGGCATCGATCGCATCCGACCACTCGGAGCGCCGTGCCAGCGCCTCGGCCCCGATGCTCCACGCGCGGGCGCCGGTCCGGCCGAAGAACCGCGTGTAGCGCTTGTACCAGCGGGTGCCCGACCCGAACTCGACGACCGGCAGGTCCCAGGCGAGGACGAACGAGAGGGACCGCGACTCGCCCGGAGCGAGGTCGACGGTGGCTGCGAGCGCCGCCCCGATCGCCTCTCCGGGACGGCTGGGTCGGCCGTCCACGACGTCGTCGAGCCGGCCGTCCCCGGCGAAGTCGGCCCACACGTCCGACCCGTCGTCGGCATCGAACCGATCGAAGGTCGTCAGGCGGACGCCGGGTTGCTCGGCGGCCATGATCGCGAACGTGCCGTTCCAGGGCGCCTCGCCGTCATCGGGCGGGCCCTGGAGCACGACGCCGACCATCCCGTCGTCGCGGACCGAGGCGTTGCGATGGCCGCCCCGCCGGTCCTGCCCGCGCCACCGGCCGATGTCGTTCAGCCAGGTGAACATGAGCCCGACGGTCAGGGGATCGGACCCGGGGTTCTCGACCTGCCAGTCGAAGATGCCAACCGGGTAGCTGCTCTCGCGGTAGTTCCCCGGGATGACCGGGCTGAACTGCCGCTGGAGGAGGCGCACCGGGAGCTCGTCCCAGTCGTACTCGAACCAGGCGTTGGGGAACAGCCCGTGGTACGTCCCGGCGCCCTCCGGCAGGTCCCAGCTCCAGCTCCGCAGACTCTCGGGCCGGATGGTCGAAAGGACATGGGCCGAGCCGGGCCCGGCCCCCGCGCCGCCAGTCACGGCGCCGCCAGTCCCCGCGGCGTTGGCCACGTACACGGAGAACTGGTCGGCCGGGATGGTCTCGAACGTGTGGCGGCCCACGTCCAGGTGCCACCGGGCGAAGTCCCCACGATGGGTCCGCCCGATGCTCCCCGCGCCCAGGCCGCCGAGCGGCACGCCGCCCCACGGCCCATCGTCGATGAGCGGCGAGACGTCCTGGCGTGCCCGCTCGGGCCCCTCGTACGGAACGCCGATCGGCCGCCGCCACGCGACTGGAGACGGGCCCGAGACGGGCTCGGGCTTCTGCCCTGGAGTCATCGGCGCGCTACTTCTCGACGCCGGTGATGACGACGCCGCGCATGAAGACGCGCTGCGCGAAGAAGAAGATCGCGACCGGGACGATGAGCGCCAGCAGGGCCGCCGCCTGCGTGAGGTAGCCGGAACCCGAGCCCGCATACGTCGCGCTGCCAGGTCGGGTCGTCCCGACAGGTACACGAGCGGCGCGAAGAAGTCGTTCCAGGAGAAGAAGAAGTGGAAGAGGCCCACGGCGATGATGGCCGGCCAGGCCTGGGGGATGATCACCGACCGGAGGATCTGCAGCGGGCTCGCGCCGTCGACCTGGGCCGCCTGGTCGAGCTCGCGCGGCAGCGTCAGGAAGTACTGGCGCAGCAGGAAGACGTTGTACGCGTTCGCGAAGAAGTGGGGCACGATGAGCGGCAGCCAGGTGCCCGTCCAGCCGATCGCCTTGAAGCCGATGTACTGCGGGATCAGCAGGATCTGGAACGGCAGGATGATCGTCATGATCATGACGATGAAGAGGCCGTCCCGGCCCGGGATCCGGAACCGCGCGAACCCGTACGATCGTGCCGACGATCGCGACGACGAGGGTGTTCCTCAGCAGCATCGGGAAGTTGAGCGTGTCGAGGACGGTCGTGAAGTTGTCGAGCTTCGGGGCGAACGTCGACCAGACCGGGCTCAGGCCGCGCCAGTTGCCCTTCCACTGCACCTCCTGCCCGGTCTGCGGGTCGATGAAAGTGCTCGCGATCCGTCCGGGTTTCTCGAGCGCCAGGTTCGCCGTCGTCCCGTCCTCGAGGGGCACCCCGTAGAGCTGGTACACCTGCCCGTCGGGGGCGGTGTAGGTCTCCGGGGAGGCGGGCCACAGCGGGGCGTTCAGGGCGATGATCTGGGAGCTGTCCTTGACGGAAGTCAGGACCATGTAGCCGAGCGGCAGCAGGAAGATCATCGCCAGCGAAGCCGTGAACAGCGTCACGCCGAGTCGCGAGATCCCGGACCAGAACGGACGCGCGCGGGGCGAGCGTCGGCGCGTGCGTGCCAGGATCAGGGGAACCGCGTGGTCCGTCATCGTTCGGCGCCGGCGTAGAAGACCCAGCGGGCCGAGGTCCGGAACAGGACGAGCGCCGCGGCCACGACGATCAGGAGCATCACCCAGGCGAGGGCCGACGCGAACCCCATGTTGTTGTAGGTCCAGCCCTCCTTGTACAGGTTGAGGTTGAAGAAGAACGTGGAGCCACCCGGGCGGCCGTTGCCCGTCGGGTCGAGGGTGTAGGCCTGGGTGAAGTACTGCGAGACCGCGATGACGCTGATGAGGATGTTGTAGAAGAGGACCGGCGAGATCATCGGCAGCGTCACGTGCCGGAATCGGGCCCAGGCCCCGCCACCATCGACCTTCACAGCCTCGTACAGCTCACTGGGGACCGCCTGGAGGCCGGCGAGGAAGACGAGCATCATGTTCCCGATCCCCCAGATGCCCAGGAGCACGAGGCCGGGCAGGGCCCAGGCGGGATCGGCGAACCAGTCGGGCGCGGGCAGTCCGAATGCGTGCAGGATCTGTGCGAGCCAGCCCGTGCTGCCGTTCAGGAACCCTTGCCACACGATCGTGCTCGCAACGGCCGGAATGAGCACGGGCATGAAGAACAGTGTCCGGAAGACCGGCTTGCCCACCAGGAGCTTGTGGTGGAGCAAGAGCGCCAGCGCGAGCGCCAGGACGATCCCGAGCGGCACGGACATGAGCGCGAACCGGGTCGTGACGCCCAGCGACTGGCCCACGGCGCCATTGCCCAGGAGCTCGTTCCACATCCGGACGTAGTTGTCGAGGCCGACGAACCGGATGTCCTCCGGATGGAGGATGTTGAAGTTCGTCAGTGAGAGCGCAAGCGACGCGGCGATCGGCAGGGCGGTGAACACCACGAGGCCGACGAGCCACGGCGAGAGGAACGCGAGGCCCCACAGCGTCTCTCGAACGCTGAGACTCAGCTTCCGGGACGGTGGGTTCGCGGATGCGATGTCTTCGATGACCGCCATCGGTGGGCTCCAGCGATCTTCGGGGTTGATCGGGCGGCCGGCGGTGCCGGCCGCCCGAGTCCTGGGAGGAGGTGATCGACGGAGTCGACTATGGCGTCGCGCTGAAGTCGCCAGTCAGCGTGGTCACCATGTCGGAGATCGTCTTGTTCAGGTCGAGGCCCTGCTTGGTAGACAGGGTCGTGAAGACCTTGCCGTAGTCATCCTGGGCCTTGATGTAGTTGGGCATCTCGCCTTCGTGGTTCGGTGACTCGGCGAAGCCCTCCATGTCGATCGCCACCTGCCAGTTGACCTTGTTGCCGGGGAACTGCTTGGCGAACGTCGGGTCGACCACGTCGTGGAAGAACTTCAACTGGTCGCCGACGGCCGGCGTGCCGCCGTACAGCGCCATGAGGTCGAGGCGGCCCACCAGGTACGTCATCGCCTCGAACGCGCGATCCGGGACGGGTGAGCCCTTGCTGATGGTGAAGGTGTCGATGTTGATCGGAGCGGTCGTCACGCCGGCGCTGTTGGCGGGCATGACGGCGATGTCCCACTTCTTGAACGCACCGGCCTTGGTCACGTCGGCGGACATGCAGCAGATGTACCACTGGAACATGTGGCCCATCGCCACGTGGCCGGACGACAGCGAGTTGCCCTTGGCCAGGAGATCGGAGTTACGCTCGGTGTCGTTGGCGATGAAGTGGTCCTTCCAGATGCCGTCGTAGTACCACTGCCAGCCGGCATTCCAGACGTCCGGGAACTGGGCGGTCTTGCCGTCCGGGCCAACGAGCGATCCGCTGCCGAACGCGGAGGCGAGGCGGCGGCCTTCGGTCCACTGGAACTCGAACCCGAACTGAGTCTGGCTGGCCGGGTCGAAACCGGCCTGGGTCGCGTCTTTCCCGTTCTTGTCGACGGAGAGGAGCATGCCGATCTTGCGGACGGTGTCCCAGTTCCAATCGACCTGCGACCCGTCGGGCATCGTGTACTTCTCGCCGACCTTCTGGGGCGGGTACTTGAGGCCGGCCTCGTCGAAGAGGTCCTTGTTGTAGAAGATGTACGACGGGTAGACCGCGTACGGGATGCCGAGCAGGGCGCCGGTCTGGCCGTCCTTCATCGTGTCGACGAGCTTCGCCGGGTACTGCGTCATGTCGTAGCCGGCGTTCTGGATCAACGGGGTCATGTCGAGGAACTGGCCGGCGAAGCCGGCACGCCCCTTGATGCCGACGGGACCGATGAGATCCGGCGCGCTGCCGGACGCGATCTCCGTCTTCAGGATGTCGGTCGCCGTGTTGTTCTGGACGATCTCGAGCGACAGCAGGATCGGCATCTTGCCGTCGGTGCGGGCGTCCTGCTGCTTG
>VBHW01000312.1:0-1867 GCA_005881055.1 Chloroflexota bacterium | reverse complement strand
CTTGCCGCCGACACTGACGATCTGGCCGGGCTTCGCGCTCGACGCAGCGATCGAGGGCGACGCGGCGCCCGACGCTGCCGGCGATGCTGCCGTGGAAGCCGGTGCGACCGTCTGCGCGGCACCGCCGCACGCGGCGACCACGAGCGCGACCACCGAAGCAACGGTGGCCAGTGAGGTAGATCTTCTCCTGCCCATTACGCTCCTCCTGTCCCTTTCGTCCTCGCCATCCGCGGCGGTTGGAACGTTCGAGCGCGGCGCACGATGGGCCGCACTCGGGTGGCTCAGCTCTTCCCTGTCGGCGGCCCTCCACTCGATTGCCGGACGATGAGCTCGGTCCCCAGGACGACGCGCCGGACGAGGGGGTCGCGCGCGTCGATGGCCTGGAGCAGGACGCTGACGAGCTCGCGACCCATCACCTCCATCGACTGTCGAACGCTCGACAGGGGAGGCTGGGTCGAGAGGGCGAGGATCGAGTCGTCGAAGCCGACCACGGCGACGTCCTCGGGGACGCGCCTGCCGGCCGCATGGAGCGTCGACAGCGCCCCCGCCGCCATGAGATCCGACGCGGCGAAGACGCCGTCGATATCGGGGCAACGCCCGAGCAGGACCTCCATCGCGTGCCGACCACCCTCGCGGGTGAATCCGCCGCCCTCTTCGAGGTCCGGATCGTGCGCCACGCCCGCGGCGCGAAGTGCCTCGCGATAGGCCAGCAGGCGGGTGACGCCGGCCGGCATGTCCCACGGTCCGGTGATCGTGGCAATTTGGGTCCGCCCCTGGTCGATGAGATGCCGAACTGCGGCGACCGCGCCGCCGTGGTTGTCGTTGTCGACGTAGCTCACGCGGGCGCCGCGCGGCGGCTCGCCGCCGACGACGACCGGGATGCCATGCGACTGGAGGTGTGCAGGCAGCGGGTCGTCGCCGTGGAGCGAGAAGAGGATCACGCCGTCGACGTGACCTCCGGTGAGATAGCGCTCCGCCCGCCGTTCCTCGTCGAGCGACTGGGACATCACGAGGACGAGCTGGATCTGGCGGGAACCAAGCGCGGCGCTGATGCCACGCAGGACTTCGAGGAAGAACGGGTCGCCGAAGATGCGGCCGGTCGGCTCGGCGATGACGACGCCGACGGAGTCGTTGCGGCGCGTGACGAGGCTGCGGGCGGCGCGATTCGGGACGTAGCCGAGCTGCGCGATCGCGCGCTCGACCGACTGCCGGACGTCGATCCCGACCGTGGGGCTTCCGTTCACGACGCGGGACGCGGTCGCACGCGAGACTCCAGCGGCTCGAGCGACTTCCTCGAGCGTCGGGACGCCCACGCGCGTACCTCCTCCAAGCCAATTCGGGGCGCATCGATCCCACCGACGACGCCGGGGGCGTCGCCGTCCGGGTGTTCCGTGTCGCCGGGGCGCCGGGTGCCTCCGGCGTTCTCCTCCGGCGCCCGATTCAGCGATCGGGCCGACCGACCCTCCGACTCCTCGTGCCCTGAATGACGGATCCCACATTGCGTGCTGCGCGAGCCTGGGGGCCCGACCGTGAGAGCGCATTCACGCTTGACACGTGCGAGACTATCATCCTCGTCAAGAGAGCGCTCTCACACCGGCGCTCGGTCATTCTCCCGAGGACAAGGCAATCTGTGGCTCGTGTGACCATTGACGAGGCGCGCCGAGACGGAGGAACAGATGCGAGCACCGAGACGTCTCTCGATCCTGATCGCGCTCCTCGCGATCCTCGTTTCAGCCGGCAGCACGTCCGCCGCGGCGGTGGGTGGCGCGAAGGGCTCGATGGGGCGCAGCGACGTCCCTGCCGCGGGTCTGCCGGATCTCGGCTCCAACGTCCGGATCGTCGACCCGAGCATGTCGACGAGCGAGAT
>VBHW01000311.1 GCA_005881055.1 Chloroflexota bacterium | reverse complement strand
TACGCTGGCGCGGCCGGACGGGGCGCCGGCGCGTGGACGACCTCGAACCTGCTGGTGTTCGAGAGGACCTCGACGCCTTCACCGTGGAATCGCAGCGAGAGCGAACCGGAGCCCGCCCGGAGGTTGCCGATCGTCAGCTCGGGTAGCCATTCCGGCAACGCCGGGTTGACGTAGAGAGTCGAACCCGAGGCGTCCGACGCGGCGTGGATCCCGCACAGGATCGCCACGAGGCGGAAGATCGCGCTGGCCGCCCAGGCCTGCGGGACGTTCGCGCCCAGGTACTGGACCGGGAAGCTGCCCTTGACCCGCGGTAGCCCTGCGAAGAGCTCCGGCAGCCGATGGGCAACGAACCGCTCGGCGGTATCGAACATGCCTCGCGCAACCTGGGCGGCCTCGGCATCGAAGCCGTAGCGCCGGAAGCCGCCGGCGATCATCGCATTGTCGTGCGGCCACACCGTGCCCGTGTGATAGCTGAACGGGTTGTAGGCGACGTGCTCCGACGACAGCGTCCGGACCCCCCAGCCGGACCACATGTCGTCGGCCAGCAGCCGGCGCACGACGCGCTCGGCACGTTCGGCGTTGGAGGCTACGGTCTGAATGGGTCGCTTCTTCCCGTTCAGTCCCAGGTAGTAGGTCCCCTCGGCCTCCCACCAGAATGCGTCGTTGAAGCGCTCGTAGAGCCGGTGCGCATCGGCCCGCAGCTTCTCGCCGTCCTCCGGCCGCCCGAGCAGGTCGTAGATGTCCGCGAGCCGGAGCTTCGCGTCGTACGCGTAGCCTTGGAGCTCGCAGGTCCCGATCGGCACCGGCGCGATCGAGCCGTCGGCCTCGGGGATGGCGTTCCAGGCGTCCTTCCAGCCCTGGTTGTAGTAGCCGTGGCTCGACCGCGTCCGGTACTCCTGGAAGCCATCGCCGTCGGTGTCTCCGTAGCGGTCGATCCAGGCCATCGCCGCCTCGGCATGAGCGAGGTAGCGCCGGAGGATCGCAGGATCGCCCAGCCACTGGTAGAGGTAGGACAGGACGATGACGTACAGGCTCGTCGCATCGTGGGTCCCGTAGTAGGGCGTATACGGGAGGATCCCAAGTTGGGCAAGCTCGCCATGACGGATCTCGTGGGGGATCTTGCCCGGCTCCATGTCCCGTTCCGGGTCGTCCTCGCTGGCCTGGAGCTCGCCGAGCCGGCGGAGGGCGCCGGCGGCCAGCTCGGGGTAGCCGGTAATCCCCTGCATCGAGACGATCAACGCGTCGCGCCCGAAGAGCGTGACGAACCAGGGAACGCCGGCGGCCGGGATGAACACCCCCCGCTCGAACGTAGGGTCCTCGAGGCGGAGCGCCTCCATGTCCCTGACCGCCTGTGCCCAGGCGTGGTGGACCGTCGCGTTCGGCGTATCGATGCTCACCCGCGGAAGCCTCGCGATGCCGGTCCCGATGGGTGCGTCCACGATCGCGCTGCAATCGAGCGTGCTCGGCCTGCGTCGGTTGCCGGTGATCGGCAGCCACTTGATGCACGTATGCCAGGCGCCCTTCGGGGGGATCGCCGCCACGAACGCGAGCCGGCCGTTCGCGAACTGAGGCGGCGAGTCGGCCCGCTCGACGGCGACCGCGAGCGCCCGCTGGAAGTCGCCGTTCCTGTACGTGGTCAGGAGCTCCCGCCGCGCCCGGAACCAGCGGCTGTGCAGCTCGCCCCGTCGCACGAGGGAACGACGCTTGACGTCGAAGATGTCGGCGAAGTCGGATTCGATTGCGATCTCGATCGTCAACCGCACCGGCCGGCCGGCGTAGTTGACGATGTCGTAGTCCTCGTGAACGCCGCCGCCAAGGGTACGGTCCAAACGGATCGCGATCGTGTGCGGGTCGACCCGGCCCGTATCGTCGATGAGGTCCCCGTTGGTGAACTCGAAGCGTGCCGAGAAGAACTGGATGGGCGATGAGTTGAGGAGGATCGGCAGGCTGCCGTTGATCCACAGCTGGTATGCCGAGATGAACCTGGTGTCGCGGGCGAAGAATCCCTCGTCGGCCGTCCACTCGATCCGGCCGTTCGGCTGGGACACGACCACCCGGTCGTCGCGGTTGATCGTGACGGTAGAGGGACCCACCTGGATGGGCAGGGTCATCGCTGCTCCTGGGCGACGCGGAGCACCTCCCGCGCGAGGCGGATTCGGGCGGCGTCGTCGGTCATGATCGTGTCGGTGACGAGGGTTCGGAGGCCGAGGGCCTCGATCTCGGGCGCCAGCGCCTTGTCGACCGCGTCGAGCACGAAGCCGGTGGCGACCTCGGCGTAGATCCGGGCCACGCCGAGGGCGCTCGACTCGTGGCCCAGGCTCGACAGCATCCGGTCGGCCGGCCCCTTGAGTGCCTTGCCGCCGATGATCGGGGAGACGGCCACGATCGGGGAGCCGCCTTGCTTCGCGGCCGCGAGCAGCTCGGCCATTCCCCGTAGCGCGAGGATCGGGCCGACCGACACAATGGGGTTGCTCGGCGCGATGACGATCGCGTCGGCGAACCCGAGCTCTCCGCGGACTCGGGGTGCTACCTCTGCCCGCTCGATCCCCGCGAACCGCACCGCGTGGACGACCGGCTCCTGCCGTCGACGCACGAAGTAGTCCTGGAACTCGAGCCAGCCCGGTGGTGGGCCATCCGTCCGGACCTCCGTCCGCACGGAGTCGTGGGTCATCGGCAGGATCGCGGCCTTCACGCCGAGCGCGCGCTGGAGCTCCAGCGCGACGTCGGTCGGGTTCCTGCCGGCTCTCAGGCGAGCGGTTCGTGTGATGTGGGTCGCCAGGTCGCGATCGCCGAGACGGAACCACGTTTCCTCGCCGTAGCGGGCGAGCATCTCGGCCGCAGAATACGTCTCGCCGGCGATCCCCCAGCCCTGCGCCCTGTCCGCGATGCCGGCCAGCGTGTACATCACCGTGTCGTGGTCGGGGCTGACGAGGAGGCCGTGGCGCTCGAGGTCGTCCGCGGTGTTGACGACGACGGTCAGGTCGGTCCCGAGCTCGGCCTGGAGCCCGAACGCCAGCCTCGCTCCGCCGACCCCGCCGGCCAGCGCGACGACGTGCATCGGTCAGCGGGTCGAGGCTGTAGTGGCCTCGCGGGCGAGCGCCTCGCGGACTTCGCCCACCCGCTCGATCGTCTCCCGGTCGTACGGGGCCGGCAGCCGGGGGCGGGCAGGCGGACGATCACATGGCCGAAGCCCATCGCGAGGTATGGCCGGATTGCCGCCGCGACCGCAGCGGGAGGGCCGAGGAGGACGGGCACGGACGTCATCTCGTCGAGCCCGTTGTGCTCAAGCTTTACCTCCCATGCCTTCCCCGCCGCGGCTTCGTCGTCGCGGATGACGATCGGGAAGCTGATGGTCCGTTCGATCGACTCGATGTCCCGCCCGACCGCCTCGCAATGCTCGCGGAGGATCGCCATCTTGCCGGCGGCCTCGTCCTCGAAGCCCGACGTGTTCCACGCGTCGGCCCGCAGGGCCACGGTCCGGAGGGTCTTCTTCGGCCCCGACCCACCGACGAGGATCGGCATGTGGTCCTGCACGGGCCGAGGCGCGACGAGGGCGTCGTTCATCGTGTAGAAACGGCCCTCGTGCGTGACGCGCTCCCCGTCGAGGAGCCGTCGGAGCAACATGACCGCCTCGTCGAGCCAGTCGAGCCGCTCGCCGACGGACTTGCCGAAGTCGATCGCGAAGGCGTCGTGCTCGCGATCGAACCAGGCGCCCCCGATCCCGAGGATCGCCCGTCCGTCGGTGATGTTGTCGAGCGTCGTCGCGAGCTTCGCGGTGAGACCCGGGTTGCGGAACGTGTTCGCGCCGACCATGAGGCCGACCGTCACTCTGCTCGTAAGGGCGCCGATCGCCGCGAGAGCGGTCCACCCCTCGAAGATCGGCTGCTCCCACGGCCCCTGGATCGCAAGCAGGTGGTCCCACGTCCAGACGCCGTCCCAGCCGGCCGCCTCGGCCGCGAGCGCGGCATCGCGGAACCCGGCCCAGTCGCTCGATTGGGACCACAACTGGGCCCCGAACTTCACCTGGCTCTCGTTTCGATCGTTCGCGTCTCTCGTCGTCATCGGCTCATTCTCGCGGATGTGGCCGGTTTCCTGCCGTTCTCTCACATGGCGAACGTTCGGTGGGAACCGGGCCCGGTTTGGGCTGTCCGAGCCCCGCCGGAGCCGACCGCCACGCAGGATTTCGACACGATCGGGCCCCGGCGAGGCCGTGGAAGGACCGACGGTCCGCCGAACGCTCGCTGGACGAGAGTTAGGCAGGATTGGCGCGGCTCGAGGTCCGCCGACCGCCGCCAGCGCGCAGGGCGGAGATGCGCGCGGTGTGCTTCGCAAGCAGCTCGCGCTCGACCCTGATGAACCGGGTGATGAGCTCGAGCTCGTCGGCGCTGAAGGCACCGTGTGCCTTGGCGGCGTCCACCATCAATGGCCCATAGACCGGCACGGCCTGCCGATCGACCTCGTCGGTGACTTCGACGATCACGCGACGGCGGTCCTTCGTGTCGCGGACCCGC
>VBHW01000310.1 GCA_005881055.1 Chloroflexota bacterium | reverse complement strand
CCCATTGCTCACGGGCGGCCTCATAGCCGGCCTCGAAGCCGGACCCGAATGCCTGCCCTTCACGTTCCTGGTCGGACTTGGTGTCCCACTCGTCGCTCATCTTCCCAACCTCCCTGAGCGGCGTCCGCCGCGTCGCCCGACCATACTCCTCCACTTCCGTTTCGGGAACGTTCGATCTGACCGCGAGCGAGGCAAGTGACGGACACCTGCGGGGAGGGGAGCCCGGTCGATCAGTGTCCGGATGCGGTCGAGTCGTGGCCCTTCGATCCTCGAGCCGATCGCCCGACCATGAGGTACGTGTGCATCGGGCCCTTGCCCCGGATGTCGATGATGCCTCGCGACTCGAAGTCATAGGCGCCCTCGAGATGCCGGTACGTCGCCTCTGTCACGTGGATCCGGCCCGGGACGCCGTGCGACTCCATCCTGCTCGCGGTGTTCACCGTGTCGCCCCAGACGTCGTAGATGAACTTCTTCAGGCCGATCACGCCGGCGACCGCCGGGCCGGTCTGCATGCCGACGCGGATCTCGAGTGGATGGCCGAGCGACGGCTCCATCGCCGCGACGTGCTCGATCATGTCGAGGCCCATGTCGGCCACACGCTCGACGTCGTGGCCGCGTCCAGGCGTCAGCCCGCCGACGACCATGTACGCGTCGCCGATCGTCTTGATCTTCTCGAGGTCGTGACGGTCGGCGAGCTCGTCGAAGACCGAGAACACGCGGTTGAGGAGCTCGACCACCCCGGCGGGCGACATCCGCGTCGAGAGCCCGGTGAACCCGACGACGTCGGCGAACAGCACCGTCATCTCCTCGAACCGGTCGGCGATGACCATCTCCCCCTGACGTAGCCGGTCGGCGATCGGAGCGGGCAGGATGTTGAGGAGGAGCCGCTCGTTCTCCCGGTTCGCGCGCTCGACCTGGCGCGCCGCGGTGACGTCCGTTCCGTAGAGGTTGATGAAGCCGAACTCGTACACGGCGACGACGAGGAGCTCGAAGAGCCGGCCATGCCCCTCGACCTCGATCACCCGGGCCGAGGTCCCCGCGACGGCCTCCGAGACCCTCGACCAGAACCCGTCCGGCAGCGGCTCGCCGACGCCGACCCCGAGCGCGGCGACCACGTCGGCGCTCGCCGGGTTCGCGTAGACGAGGCGCCCGTCCGGTGACGCCCGGAGGACCGGGTTCGGGTTCTGGTCCGGGAACTTGTCGAGCGCCTTGAGCGCCGTCACGTCCGTGCCGTAGATGTTCGTGAACCCGAACTCGGGGATCGCGACCGGCGTGAGCGCGAACGTGCGGTCGCTCGCTCGGACCTCGCGGGGATCGGCGGACGCCCGGCCGTCGGTCGACAGCCCGGCGCTGAGACGCGCAGCCAGGTCATCGGGCAGGCGATCGCCGATCCGCAGGCCCAGTCCTTCCACGAGCGCCGTGCTTGCGGGCTTGGCGTAGATGAGGCGCCAGTCCTCAGCGGTCCGGAGGACTGGGTTGGGATTGCTGTCAGGGAAGCGCTCGACGACCTTCGCCGCGGTGACGTCGGTTCCGTAGAGGTTGAGGACCTCGAGCTCGGGCACCGGCACGGGGAGCACGGAGAACGTCCGCCAGCCGCTGACGACCTCCAGCTGTCGCGCCGGCTGCGCCTGGCCTGCCTCCCACAGGTCATCGCGGAGGCCCGCAGGGACGAGCTCTCCGACGGTGAGGCCGAGGGCCGTCGAGATCGGTTCGCTCGCGTCATTGGCGTACAGCAGGCGGCCGTCGCGCCCCAGGCGCATCACAGGGTTCGGGTTCTGGCCGGGGAACTTGTTGATCGCCTCGATCTCGCCCTCGAGCAGCTCCAACGCCGCCGTCCTGTCGGCGCGCTGGGACCGGATCGCGGCGACGCTCGCGATCGTCGAGACGACGAACGGCACGGCGAACGTCAGCGCCACCTGCCAGGCGAGCGCCGGGTCGA
>VBHW01000315.1 GCA_005881055.1 Chloroflexota bacterium | reverse complement strand
GGCATCCGTCTCGTGCCCGGGAGCGTCGTGGCCGGCGCGCCCGGCCAGCTCTCCGTCGAGGACACGCCGCTGGCCGACCCGTTCCAGGTCGACGCGCTCGGCAGCTCGGCGGCACTCACCGGGACGCTGACGCGGGCCGGCGGGATGATCGCCCAGTTCCGTGCGACGTTCCCGGACGCGCAACTCACCGTCACGCCGGTCGACAGGATCTCGCTCCCGGCGACGAAGCGGAACCTCGTGCCGGGTCACGGCACGCCACGCCTCTGATACGCTGACCCGCCGAATGCGCGACCGACCCGTCCTCGAGCTCTACCTCGGCGACGTCGTCCGGCTTCGCCGTCGCCACCCGTGCGGCGGCGACGAGTGGCTCGTCGACCGACTCGGCGCCGACATCGGCCTGCGATGCCTCTCCTGCGGCCGGCACGTCCTCCTCGAGCGGCCGACGCTCGAGCGACGCCTTGCCGGGTTCGTGCGGCGAGGCGATCCCGCGCTCGGGCACGCCCTGCGGCCGGACGCGTGAACGACGAGCCCGGCACCGCGGAGGAGGCTCTAGAGAACGAAACGGGGGCCGCTGCGGTCCTCCGCAACAGGCCGTTCCTCCTGCTGTGGCTCGCCCAGGCCGCCACGCAGATCGGCGGCAACATGGTCCTCTTCGGCCTGACGGTCATCGTCGTCGAGACCACCGGGTCGAGCACCGCCGTGGGAGCGCTCATCCTCACGTTCCTCGTCCCGGCCGTGCTCCTGTCGGCGCTGGCAGGCGTGTTCGTCGATCGCCTGGAGCCGCGCCTCGTGCTCATCGTGACGAACGTGCTCCGCGCCGTAGCGATCGCGGCAATGGTGTTCGTCCGCGACAACCTCGCGCTCATCTACCTCCTGAACATCTTCGTATCGACCGTGACGACGTTCTTCTCGCCGGCCGAGGCGGCGATGATCCCGAGGCTCGTCCCGCGCCGGCAGCTCCTCGCGGCGAACGGGATCTTCACGCTGACACTGAACGCCGCGTTCGCGCTCGGGTTCGCTCTCGTGGGGCCGCTGTTCAACAAGGTCGCCGGTGCCCCGGCCCTCCTCCTGGTGGTCGCGGTCCTGTATTTCGTCGCGGCCGTGTTCTGCATCACGCTGCCCGGGGCGAACGAGGCAGACCGCGAGGGCATGTCGCCGAAGCAGGCCGTGGTCGATGCCGAGCGCGCCGTGTCCTCGACGTTCGTGGAGCTGCGCGAGGGCCTCGACTACATCCGGCTCAACCCGACGATCGGCTGGAGCATCGTCTACCTGGGCGCGACCGCGTCTCTGATCGGCGTCCTCGGCGTGCTCGGGCCCAGCTTCGCCCAGCGGACGCTCGGCCTCGCCCCGAGCGACTTCGTCGTCGTCGTGCTCCCGCTCGGCTTCGGCGTCGTCATGGGCATCCTCGCGCTCAACAACTTCGGACATCTCGTCGAGCGGCAGCGGCTCATCGAGACGGGCCTCGTGGCGCTCGGGGTCCTCATCGCCCTGTTGTCGGTCGTCGGGTCGATCCCGCGGATCCTCGCCGGCCTCGATGCCCGCACGTCGCTCTCGCTCTCGACCGTCGTCTCGGTGCTGTCGGTCGTCGTCGCGGTCGCGTTCCTCGCCGGTATCGCATATGCGCTCGTCGCGATCTCGTCCCAGACGCAGCTCCAGGAGGAGCTCCCGGAGGACGTCCGCGGACGCGTGTATGGCGTCCTGTTCACCCTCGTGTCGGTTGCGAGCTTCGTTCCGGTGATCGTCATCGGCCGGATCGCGGACCTCGTCGGCACGACGCCGGTGATGCTCGGCGTGGCGGCGATCATTCTCGGCACGGGTATCGCGTCGATCGTCATGCGGCGGCGCGCGTACGCGCGAGCCGGCGCCGCGGGTGCCGTCGTGCCTGTCGCGGCCCGGGCGGGCCTGACGGCAGCGGAACGCCGCGACCGCGAGCAAGCGAGGCCTGCGGCCAGCCGGTCGGCGCCGAAGGAGGCCCCGATCCTCACCCCGGATGCCGCCTCGTCGCGCACCCCGATCGGGGAGCAGGCGAAGCGCGGCCGCCGATGACCTGGGATCGACGGTGACGGCCGAACGGCCGCGGCTCGTCCCGGTCGGGCCGGGCGTGGCCTCGCCGGCTCCGTTGG
>VBHW01000314.1 GCA_005881055.1 Chloroflexota bacterium | reverse complement strand
CGTGGCCGCGGATGTCCCCGACGTTCGGATGGCCGCCGAATGCTTCCTGGAGGCCATCCAGGAGGCGAGCGCCCTTGGTCGCACTCGCCTCGACGAGGTCCTCGTCTTCGAGGATCCGCAGGACCTCGCTCGCGACCGCGGCACCGACGGCGGAATGGCTGTAGGTGAAGCCATGGACGAACGAGCCGCTGCCCGTCACGGTCGCGTGGACCGCCTCCGACGCCGCGACGAACCCGAACGGCCAGTACCCACCGGTCACGCCCTTGGCGGCGACGACGATGTCGGGCCGGACGCCATAGCGATCCATCGCGAACCAGCGACCCGTCCTCCCGAAGCCGGTCATCACCTCGTCCGCGACGAGGAGCACCCCGAACCGCCGGCAGACGTCGGCGATCGCCGGCCAGTAACCGTCCCTCCGAGGGTCGCGCCGACGATCGGCTCCGCGACGAACGCGGCGACGGTGTCGGGCTCGGCCGCCTCGATCGTGCGCTCGAGCTCGGTGGCCAGCTCGTCCGCTTCGCCGAGCGCATTCGCATGCGGCTCGCCGGCTCGGTACGGGTAGGCCGCCGAGACGTGCCGGAAGCGACCGAGCCAGCCCTCGTACGGCCGGCGCAGCGGGCGACGGCCGGACACGTCGAGGGCACCGAGCGTGTTGCCGTGGTAGCTCCCCCAGCGGCTGATGACGATCAGACGCTCGGTCTCGCCGCGGGCGAGGTGGTAGGCGCGCGCGAGCTTGAGGGCTGTCTCGGTGGCCTCCGATCCGCCGCTCACCGGATAGATCGCGGGGTCGTCGACCGGCAGGTGCGGCCCGATCGCCGCGGCATACGTCTCGAGCGGCTCGGTCGTGAACGCGGTCCCGTGCGCGTACGCGATCCTGCCGGCCTGCTCGGCCATCGCCTCGGCGATGCTCCGGCGCCCGTGACCGACGTTGACGACGAGCGCGCCGCCCGCGCCATCGAGGTAGGCGCGGCCGGACCCATCCCAGATCGTCGAGCCCTCGGCGCGCACGGCGACGGGCGGAGACGGGTCCGCGGACCGCCGGAAGACGCGACCGCGCGGCACCGCCGTCACGGGCCCGGACATCCGCTGTTCGTCGGCCATCGCCGGATTGTAGGTTGGCGCTGTCGGTGCGACGGCGCCCCGCCCGATCGTGCACCCGCGGAACCGCCGTACGCTGCATGGTGTATGAGCCATGACCGTGGAGGGCCGTCCACTGGAGGAATCAGAGCTCATTCATCGCGCACAGCGAGGCGACCTCGTGGCCTATGGCGACCTGGTCCGCGGCTACCAGGATGTAGCCATCAGGACCGCGTACCTGGCATGTCGTGACGCCGCCGAGGCCGAGGATGCCGTCCAGGAGGCCCTCATCAAGGCCCACCGGGCGCTCGGCCGCTTCCGGCCGGGCGCACCGTTCCGGCCGTGGCTTCTCCAGATCGTGGCCAACGAGGCGCGCAACCGGCGGCGATCGGCCGGCCGGCGCACCGGCCTCGCGCTGCGTGTCGCTGAGGATCGCCCCTCGGACGCCGCGGCCCCGTCGCCCGAGGCGGCGATCCTCGCCGGCGAGGCGAGGGAGACGCTGCTGGCGGCGATGGAGCGGCTGGCCGAGGACGACCGGCTCGTGCTCGGCTACCGCTACTTCCTCGACCTCTCCGAGGCGGAGACCGCCGAGGCATTGGGCATACCGCGCGGGACGGTCAAGTCGAGGTCGTTCCGGGCGATGGCGCGCCTGCGCGAGCGCTTCGCGGAGGTGGCGCGATGAGCGGGCCGCTCGAGAGCCTCCGCGCGATGACCGATGACCAGCTCGCCGCCGCCCTCCAGGACCTGGGCCGGTCGGTCTGGTTCCCGCCTGCGCCGGCGGACCTGACGGATCGCGTCGTCGCGCGCCTGGCTGAGGCTGGCTCGCGTCGCCGGTCGGTCGTGGAACGGTGGCGCGAGGCGTTCGGTCCCACCCGGGCCCTCCGTCGATCGCTGGTCCTCGCGATCGTCGCCCTGCTCATCGTCGTCGGACTGGCAGCTGCGGTGGCCTTCGGGTTGCCGGGCATCCGACTCATCTTCGTCGGCGCGACACCGACCCCCACGCTCGCCCCGTCGGGACCGGTCACCGCCTCACCGAGCGCCGGCTCCGCGGCATCGCCCACCGCTCCACCGCTCGGCGCCGACCTGGCGCCGGGCAGTCCGACCACGCTCGACGCCGCTCGCGCGGCTGCAGACTATCCGGTTCGCGTGGCGACCGATCCGGCGCTCGGCGCGCCGGACGTCGTCTACCTCGACGGGAGCGGGTCGCTCGCCCGCGTCACGTTCGTCTATGGCACCCGGCCCGGCCTGCCCCTCGCCACAGGTGCGACCGCAACGGCGCTCCTGACGGAGTTCCGGGGCGCCGTCAATCCGGACGCGTTCGGGAAGATCATCCGTCCGGGCACGACAGTGGAGCCGGTATCGGTCGACGGAGCGAGTGGCTACTGGATCGTCGGTGAGCCGCACGATCTCCTGTATCGGGTGCCCGGCGCGGATCTCTGGGATCCGGTCCGTCTCGCGGGCAACGTCCTCATCTGGGAGCGGGACGGCCTGACGTTCCGCCTGGAGACCTCGGCGGACAAGGCGACGGCCCTCCGGATCGCGGCCTCGATGCGCTGAGGGATCTCGGTCAGGCGGAGTCCCGGGCGGCCGACGTCAGGATCCGCTCGACCTCGGCGTCGTCGATCTGCTCGAAGCGGCGATACCACTCGCCGACGGCCCTGAACCAGCGAGGGGTCGCGACGACCACCACCGCGTCCGCGACGCGTCGCAGGGCATCGACCGCCTCCGCGGAGGCGACCGGGACGGCGACGATCGTCCGCTCGGCGCCTGCCCGTTGGGCTGCCAGCGTCGCCACGTGCATGGTCGCGCCGGTGGCCATGCCGTCGTCGATGAGGATGACGACCCGGTCGGCGAGGGGCACCGGCGGCCGGCCCGCCCGGAGCGCGGTCTCGCGAGCGCGAGCTCGGGCCAGCTCAGCGTCGGCCGCTCGCCGGAACGCGGCATCGTCCGTGATCCCGACCTCGCTCGCCCACGGCTCCATGAGTGTCGAACCATCGGCCGCGACGGCCCCGACGGCAAGCTCAGGCTCCCCGGGGGCCCCGACCTTGTGCGCGACGAGGACGTCGAGGTCGGCGCCGAGCGCTTCTGCGACGGTCGCGGCGACGGGGACCCCACCGCGCG
>VBHW01000308.1 GCA_005881055.1 Chloroflexota bacterium | reverse complement strand
CGAACGCGGGCGCACGGGCCTTCTATGAGCACCACGGATTCGTGGATGTCTGGCACGGCGACGGCAGCGAGAACGAGGAGCGCGAGCCAGACCTGCGCTACGAGTGGACCCCGAATGGACCCGCGTCCGCCGCACGCCCCGACCCATGATCGACGAGGCCGCCGCCGGGCGGGTCGTCTCGGCCGACGGCACGCCGATCGCGTGGTTCCGCTCGGGTGACGGACCGCCGCTTCTGCTCGTCCACGGCACGACGGCGGACCACACGACGTTCCGGGTCGTGGGCCCGCTCCTCGCCCGGCACCACGCCCTGTTCGAGATGGACCGCCGCGGGCGGGGCGCGTCCGGCGACGCGCTCCCGTACGCGATCGAGCGCGAGTTCGAGGACGTCGCGGCGGTGATCGACGCCGTCGCCGCGCTCGCCGGCCGTCCGGTCGACGTCCTCGGCCACTCGTACGGCGGTCGCTGCGCGCTCGGCGCCGCGACGCTGACCTCGAACGTCCGCCGGCTCGTGCTCTACGAGAGCGCACCGGCCCCGCGTGGTGCCTCGTTCGAGCGCGCCGACGTCGTCGCTCGGCTACGCCGTCTGGACGCCGAGGGTGACCGGGCCGGGGTCCTGCGAACGTTCATGACGGAGGTCGTCGGATCCACGCCCGGGGAATGGGCGGCGTTCGAATCGTCTCCGGTCTGGGAGGCCAGGCTCGCGGCGAGCCACACGGTGGTCCGCGAGCTGACGAGCGGCTCGGAGCGCGATGGGAGGAGCGATCTCCTGCGGCTCGCGGCGCGCGTGGGGCGACCCGTCCTCCAGCTGGTCGGCGGCGCGAGCGCGCCGATCTTCCGCCGCGGGACGGCCGCCCTCGACGCCGTCCTCCCGGACGGCCGGGTCGTCGTGCTCCCGGGCCAGAAGCACGCGGCGCATCATGGCGACCCGCAACGGTTCGTCGCGGAGGTCGAGCGGTTCCTCGCCGAGCCGTGATCGCGGAGTGGGCGTGGTTGCCGGTCCGGCCCGCGCCGGGGCCGGCGAGCCAGGATCGTCGCCCACGGCACCGACCACCGCGGAGGGCTACCATCGCCCAATGACCGATTCCTCGAGCGCCAGGACGCCGACGGCCACGGCGGCTCCCGGCCGAGACGGGGCCACGCCAGCGGGATCCGGCGGCAACCCGGCCGACGAGCGGCCCTACTCACCCGGCCTCGAAGGTGTCGTCGGCGCGGAGAGCGCCATCGGCCTCGTCGACGGCAAAAACGGCAGGCTGCTGTACCGCGGCTACAAGATCGGCGAGCTCGTGGAGCGCGGGACGTACGCCGAGGTGGCCGATCTCCTGTGGACCGGCGAGTGGCACCCCGGCGCGAAACTCCCGCCGGCGCCGGTACCCGCCCCGGTCCTCGCCGCCCTCCGCGAGCTGCCCCGCGACGCCCATCCGATGGACGCCCTCCGGACGGCGGGGTCCGTCTGGGGCGCGACGCAGCGCCTGGCCTGGCCGCCGACCCCCGAGCAGGCTCGCGCGATGACGGCGTTCGCGCCGTCGGCGCTCGCGGCATTCGGTCGATTGCGCCAGGGACACGAGCCGGTCGAGCCGGACACCTCCCTGGGGATCGCCGCGGCATTCCTCCAGCAGCTGAACGGCGAGCCGCCGGACGAGGCGGCGGCACGGGCGCTCGACGCGTACTTCATCGTCGGCGCCGAGCACGGCCTCAACGCCTCGACGTTCACGGCCCGCGTCATCACCTCGACGCGGAGCGATATCGCCTCGGCGGTCGTCGGGGCGATCGGCGCGCTCAAGGGCCCGCTCCACGGAGGCGCGCCGGCAGAGGTCGTCAACCAGCTCCACGAGATCGGCTCGCCGGAGCGGGCCGAGCAATGGGTGCGCGAGACGGTTGCGCGCGGTGAGCGTGTTATGGGCTTCGGACATCGCGTCTACCGTGCATACGACCCGCGTGCCGCGGCCCTCCGGACGGTCGCCGAGCAGCTCGGCCGCAACGCGGAATGGCTGGAGATGGCCGTGAAGGTCGAGGACGTCGTCCTGCGCGTCCTCGCCGAGCTCAAGCCCGGGCGGATCCTCAAGACGAACGTCGAGTACTACGCCGCGGCCGTCCTCCAGGGCGTCGGCCTCCCGCCGATCCTCTACCCGAGCGTCTTCGCCCTCGCCCGCCACGCGGGCTGGACCGCCCACGCGATCGAGCAGGTCGGGGCGGCGAAGCTCATCCGGCCGGACATGCGCTACACGGGCCCCGCCG
>VBHW01000307.1 GCA_005881055.1 Chloroflexota bacterium | reverse complement strand
GAGCCGACGATTGACCCTCATCGGGTATCGATCCCTCCTCCGAACGACGCGCTCGCCACTGGGCCATCCGGCGGTCCGTTCGCGCCAAGTCTGACCCTAGGTGCGATCGCGCACGACTCCCAGCCGGGCACCATGCATGTTCGTCAGCGGGTTAGCCCCAGCCCGCCCGGGCGGCTGCCGGGGTTGCCCACACCTGGGCCCGAGGGGTTCAATGGGCGCCTACCACGCCAGGAGGAGGGACGGTGAGGGCGGCAGTCCGCGACGAGTACGGGTCAATCGACGTCGTCCGCCTCGAGGAGGTCGACACGCCGGTCCCGACCGGCGACCAGGTGCTCGTCCGCGTGCGAGCGGCATCCGTCAATCGTGGCGACCTCGACGGGTTGGCCCCACGACCGAACTTCGCCCGCCTGTTCATGGGGGTTCGGTCACCCAGGAACCACGGTGTCGGTCTCGACGTTGCGGGCGTCGTCGAGGCGGTCGGGCCGGCCGTGACGCGGTTCAAGCCCGGCGACGAGGTCTTCGGCGACATGTTCGTGTTCGGACAGGGCACCTTCGCCGAATACGTCTGTGCCCCCGAGCGGGCATTCGCGCTGATCCCGACCGGGATGAGCCTGGAGGAGGCGTCCACGCTCCCGCATTCGGCGGTCCTCGCAGTCCAGGCGCTCCGGCTCCGCAACGGCCGAACGATCGAGGCGGGCGACAGGGTCCTCATCGACGGCGCGTCGGGTAACGTCGGTCCGTTCGCGCTACAGGTCGCGAAGGCGCGTGGAGCGGAGGTGACCGGCGTCTGTCGCACCGAGAAGGTGGACTTCGTCCGTTCGCTCGGCGCCGACCACGTGCTCGATTACACGAAGGTCGACTACACGAAGGCTCCCGAGCGCTACGACTGGATCGTCGACACCGACTCGCACCACTCGATCAGGCGCGTGCGGCGCGCCCTCCGGCCGAATGGCGTCTACGTCACGCTCGGTGGGACGGCGATGCCGATCCTCGCGGCCATGGTGGTGGGGCCCTTGATCTCAGTGGGGAGCGACCGCTGGTCGGGCCTGCTCCTCTGGTGGAAGCCGTTCAGGGCCGAGGACGTCGAGACCCTGAAGGAGCTGATCGCGGCGGGCAAGCTGAAGCCCGTGATCGATCGGCGGTTCCCGCTGAGTCAGGTCGTCGACGCGCTGCGCTACGTCGACGAGGGCCGCGCGAAGGGCAAGGTCGTCATCACGATGTAGCCCGCCGGGCCGCGGTGCAGACCCGGCGAGTCGGCGTGCCGTTGCAAATATCAGCCAGGCGACCGGCGGACGGGCGATGACCCGCCCGGAGAGACAACCGCGCCTCGCCTCACGCACGAAGCGACTCTCGAGAGCCTCCGGAAGACCGGACTATCGGCCGATTCCGTACTTCCCAGCGCGGTGGCTGCTATCCGGTGCGAAATCGCCTCAGATGCGGTGGAGGATCCAGATCCGTGGCGCGATCGCGAAGTTCAGCTGGATCACGACGATGAACACGACCGCCGGAAGGGTCCCGAACACGAGCCCGATCGCCAGCCCGATCGCATAGAGCGTTTGCGCCGTTGTGATCCGGCGGCGGATGGCGACGTCCACGTGGTCCTGGTCGTCGCGGAGGAGGTTCGCCCGCTTCGCGTAGACCCAGCAGGCGAGGATCGCCATTCCCGTCGCGAAGATGTTCAGCCAGTAGAGGCCGAGCGCCAAGCGCAGGTCGAAGAACTCCGCGAGCACCGACGTCGTGAACGGGAACAGCGCGACGGTCGCGAGGAACAGCAGCGACAGCCAGGCGAAGTCGCGGTTGGCGCGGGCCATGCTGTTGAGCTGCGTCTGCTGCCCGTTCCAGAAGATGCCGAGCGTCAGGAAGCTGAGCAGGTACGTGAGGAATCGCGGAGCGAGGGGCACGAGCGCGTCGATGAGCTGCTGGTCGGTCGTGATCCCGGCTGTGTCCGGGATGCGGATCTCGAACACGATGAGCGTCATCGCGATCGCGAACAGCCCATCGCTCAACGCGGCGATCCGCTCGACGTTCCGGCCCGCGATCTCGTTGTAGGCGACGCGAGGCATAGCGTTCGCCACGTCGGTCCCGGTCCCGGTCTCCGTCGCGGCGTTCGGGGACTCCAGACTCACACCAGGATTATGCGTTCAGCCATCACGGACGACGGCTCGACAAGCCGATTCCGCTACGCGGGGGTAGCATCAGCTCTCCAGCATTCGGGGGAGGAGGATCGCCTGATGCATCGGGTCGTTCGCCGCGTGGCCGTTCTCGTCCTCGGAGCGCTCGTCGCGGTGCCGACGACCGGCGCCCTCGCCGCCCCACCGCCTGTCCAGACGGTGGACGTCAGCCAACGAGTCGGCAACGAATCCGAGGAGTCGATCGCGGTCAATCCGACGAATCCGAACAACGTCGTGATCGTCACGAACATCGCCGAGGGCTTCAGCGGCCTGTTCAAGGCCGTCTCTTTCGACGGTGGCCTGACGTGGGCGACCAGCATCATCGCGACCGGTCAGACCGCCGACGATCCGAACGACCCGCTCGGCGACTCATGCTGCGATCCGAGTATCGCGTTCGATCAGTACGGCAACCTCTTCCTCTCCTACCTGTACAACATCGAGATCCCGGTTCCGATCGCGCTGAGCACCGATGGTGGCCTGACCTTCAACCTGATCGCCCGGATTCCCAAGCCTGACAAGGTCACCGGCGTGGGCATGCGCCAGGGAACCTTCCGCTTCACCGACCAGCAGACGATCGTCACCGGCGCGGGGATGGTCTGGCTCGTGGTGAACGGGGGAGGGCCCATCGTGGCGACCGGCGCACGGGTGTCCGGCCTCGGGAGCGTTGGCGGATTCA
>VBHW01000290.1 GCA_005881055.1 Chloroflexota bacterium | reverse complement strand
TCCTGAGGCCCGACGCCGCCTGGCAGGACGGCGAGCCGGTCACCTCGGCCGACGTCGTCTTCACCGTCCACACCCTCCAGGACCCGACGTACACCGGCCCCGGAGCGACGTCCTGGCGCGAGGTGACCGTCACCGCGATCGACGAGCGAACCGTCCGCTTCGACCTCGCGACGCCGCTCGGGAGCTTCCTCCAGGCGGCGGCCCAGCCGCTCCTGCCGGTCCACCTCCTCCGCGACGTGCCGCCCGATCAGCTCGCCGAGGACCCGTTCAACGACCAGCCGGTCGGCTCGGGACCCTACCGGCTCGTCCACTGGGACTCGCTCGAGGCCTTGCTCGAGCCCGTAGGCGGCCCATCCGGCGGACAGGTCGACGCCCCATCGAGCGCCCCGTCGGGCGGCCAGTTCGACCCATCGGCCTCCGGCGCAGCGACCCCGGCCCCGTCGGTGGCTTCCCCGGCGGCATCCGCGTCGCCGTCGTCCCCCGTCAGGAGCCCGGCTCCCTCGCCGAGCCCCGGTCGGCCCCCGAAGGCGGGAGCATTCGCGTCGACTCAGCCCAGCGCGGCTCTGTCGCCCACCGCGACGCCGGCCCCGACTCCTCCGCCCTCGGCGGTACCCCTTCCGGCGATCGAGCTGCACTTCTATCGCGACCCGGCGACCCTGCTCTCGGACTACCGAGCCGGCAGGCTCGACGCGGCGTCCGGCCTGTCTTCGGGCGCGGCGCGCGACCTCGCGGCAATGCCCGGCTCGAGGCTCGTCCGCTACCCGAGGACGACGTTCACGAGCGT
>VBHW01000300.1 GCA_005881055.1 Chloroflexota bacterium | reverse complement strand
GTGGATCCGCCGCCTCGCGCCCGACGACCTCGTCGAGCGGCTCCGCCCGTTCCTCGAGGCCGACGCTGCCGCGGGCCGTATCGAGCGCATGCCGACCGACGAGGAGATCCGCGCGCTCGTCCCGCTCGTCCAGGAGCGCCTGCCGCTGCTCGGCGCGATCGGCGAGCTCGTGGGCTTCCTCTTCGTCGACGACGTTCGTCCCGAAGCCGAGACCCTCGTGCCGCGGCGCTGGGACCTGCCGACGACGATCGAGGGCCTCCGAGCGGCGCGCGAGACGATCGCCGGCAACGGCGAGCTGGCGTTCGACCACGGGGGGCTCGAGGTCGCGCTACGCGGACTTGCCGAAGCCCGGGGTTGGAAGGCGGGCGACCTGTTCATGGCGATCCGGGTGGCCGTCACCGGCCGGACCGCGACGCCACCACTGTTCGAGACGCTCGTTGCGCTCGGGTACCGGCGCACGCTCGAGCGCCTCGACCGGGCGATCGCGAGGCTCGGCGAGGACGCCGCATAGCCGGCGCCGGTCCCTCGGCCCCCCGTCCGATCGAGCGGCTTAGCCGACGACCGTGTTGAGGACCGCATAGCTGATCGCGGCGATCGCACCCGCGGCCGGAATCGTGAGGATCCAGGCGATGACGATGTTCCCGGCGACGCCCCAGCGGACCGCCGACAGCCGCTCGCTGGCTCCGACGCCCATGATCGCCGAGCTGATGATGTGGGTCGTCGAGACGGGCATCCCGAAGTGGCTCGCGCCGAAGATGATGGTCGCCGCGGTCGTCTCGGCGGCGAAGCCGTGGACGGGATCGAGCTTCACGACCCGCTGGCCCATCGTCCGGATGATCCGCCACCCGCCGACCGACGTCCCGGCGCTCATCGCCGCGGCCGCGACGAGGATGATCGGCAGCGGCACCTCGAACGTCGGGATGAGGCCCGCCGAGAAGAGCGCGAGCGTCATGACCCCCATCGTCTTCTGGGCGTCGTTGCTGCCGTGGCTCAGCGCCATGTAGGTCGCCGACAGGACCTGCAGGCGCCGGAAGCGGGCGTTGAGTCGGGCCGGGTGCGCGCGCCGGAAGACGTTGAGCAGGACGACCATGAAGCCGAACCCGACGAGGAGTCCGATGATCGGGGACGAGACGAGCGGGACGAGCACCTTGCCGGTGACGCCGCCCATCTGGATGGCGCCGACGCCCGAGGCGACGATCGTCGCGCCGAGCAGGCCGCCGATGAGCGCGTGGCTGCTCGAGCTCGGGATGCCCAGCCGCCACGTCAGCAGGTTCCAGCTGATCGCCCCGATGAGGGCGGCGATGACGTACAGCTGGTGTGGGTCAGCCGCGTTGACGACCTTCTCGTCGATGAGACCGGCACCGATCGTCTTGGCGACCGCCGTCCCGGTCAGGGCACCGAGGAAGTTCGCGACCGCCGACAGGACGATCGCCTGCTCCGGGCGGAGGGCGCGCGTCGACACGGACGTGGCGATCGCGTTGGCCGTGTCGTGGAAGCCGTTGACGTAGTCGAAGACGACCGCGAGCCCGAGGATCGCGACGAGGATGACGGTGACGCCCTCAAACATCGGCGACACCGATGGCATCGCGAGCATCGACGGCATCGCGGGTATTGGCGGCGTCGTCTTCGCCGGATCGCCGCCGTGGGGCCGGCCGGCCGCGGGACGCTGGGCGACTCGTCACGGGGCGCGACGGTAACAGGTTCGCCGCGGCCGCGGAGGGCCGGCCGGTACCGTCCGGTCGGTATTCTTGCCCCAATGC
>VBHW01000299.1 GCA_005881055.1 Chloroflexota bacterium | reverse complement strand
ACCTGTGGCGCGAGTCCGGCCGCTACGACCAGATCGGCCCGGAGATGGCCCGCTTCCGCGACCGGGGCGGCCGCGACATGGTCATCGCGATGACTCACGAGGAGGTCGTGGCCGACCTCCTCCGCGACATCGTCCGGAGCTATCGCCAGCTGCCGGTCATGGTCTACCACTTCCAGACGAAGTTCCGCGACGAGCCGCGATCGCGAGGTGGGCTCATCCGC
>VBHW01000298.1 GCA_005881055.1 Chloroflexota bacterium | reverse complement strand
ACCTCCTCGTCCGCGAGCGTAGCGGCAGCTGGACCTATGGCTTCGCGGTCGTCGTCGACGACATGCGCCATGGCATCGACCTCGTCGTCCGCGGTCGCGACCTCCTGCCCGACACCCCGCGCCAGATCCGGCTGGGGCGCCTCCTCGGCCGTGCCGCGCCGCCGGCGTTCGCCCACCACCCGCTCGTCTTGCGGCCTGACGGGTCGAAGCTCTCGAAGGCGGGCCGCGACACGTCCGTCCGCGACCTCCCCAACGCCGGGTGGACCGCGGAGGCGCTCATCGGACGGGCGGCGGCCGCCGTCGGCCTCGCCGACCGGCCGGTTCCGATCGCTGTCGATGAGGTGCCGGCGCTCATTGACCCGCTCGTCAGCGGGTGATTGCGGCCCGCAGGCGAGAGACGAGGCGGCCTAGGGCCGTGACGTCGCGGCCGTCCGGCCCGAGGGCGTCGACGAGTGCCGACGCGACGATGACCCCATCCGCACCGGCCTTCGCGAGGGCGCGGACGTGGGCCGGCTGGCTCACGCCGAACCCGACCGCGACGGGCACGGGCGACGCAGCGCGGACGGCCCGCACGAGCCGACCGACCGCCGGGGCCAGGGAGCGCCGAGCCCCGGTCACGCCCACGAGCGATACGCAATAAAGGAATCCGCCGCTCCGTGACGCGATCCAGGCGCGCCGTTCCGGCTCCGTCGTCGGGGCCACGAGGTAGACGACCGCCAGCCCGACGTCCCGGGCGACCTCCTCAAAGGGGGCGCCCTCGTCGGGGGTCAGATCCGCCACGATGACCCCGCTTGCGCCGGCCTCGGCCAGGCGGGTCGCGACCGCGCGTCCGTCGCCACCCCCGATGACCTGGTTCGCATAGGCCATCGGGACGAGTGGCACGCTCGGTCGAGCGGACGCGATGCGCGCGAGCAGCTCGATCGAGCGATCGAGCGTCGCCCCTGCGTCGAGGGCGACCGATGATGCCCGCTGGAGGGTTGCGCCGTCGGCGAGCGGATCGGAGTACGGCAGCCCGATCTCGAGGAGGTCCGCTCCCCCATCGATCGCGGCGAGCGCGGCGGCATGGCTTCCATCCGCGTCCGGGTACCCTGCGACGACGTACGGGATGAGCGCCGCGCGCCTGTAGGCGGCCGCCTGGTCGAAGGCCGCGTGGACCCGCCGGGCGCCCGGCGTCGCGTCCGTGCCGATCGCGGGCGACGAGGTTGGGGCGCCGTCCCCCACCCCGACCGTCTCCTCCCGCGCCGTGGCCCTCACCCTGAGGCCGCCGGCCCCTGGTGCTCGCGCCATCGCGCGAACGGCCCGAGGTCCTTGTCGCCACGGCCGGAGAGCCCGACGAGGACGATCGCGTCGTCGGGTAGCGGCGCGCCGCTCCCCTCGACGCCGGCGATGATCCGGGGCAGGACCGCGAACGCGTGGGCAGTCTCGAGGGCGGGAAGGATTCCCTCGAGCCGGGCGACCTCGGCCATCGACGCGAACGCCTCGTCGTCGGTCGCGGCCGCGAGCTCGAGCCTGCCCGCCTGGGCGAGTGCAGCGATCTGCGGGCCGACGCCCGGGTAGTCGAGCCCGGCGCTCGCCGAGTGGGCCTCGACGACCTGCCCGTCACGGTCCTGGAGCATCATCGAGCGTGCGCCGTGGAGGATGCCCGGGCTCCCCCCGGCGAGGGCGGCGGCGTGGCGGCCGGTGGCGATCCCATCGCCCGCCGCCTCGGCAACTGCCAGGCGGACCGCCGGCTCGCCGATGAACCGGCTGAGGAGGCCGATCGCGTTCGAGCCGCCACCGACGCAGGCGAGGACGAGGTCCGGCAGCCGTCCCTCCACCTCGAACAGCTGGGCAGCCGCCTCGTCGCCGATCCGCCGCTGGAGGTCGCGCACGATCGTCGGGTATGGGTGCGGGCCCATCGCCGACCCGAGGACGTAGTGCGTGGTCGCGACGTTCGTGACCCAATCGCGCATCGCCTCGTTGATCGCGTCCTTCAGGGTCGCGCTGCCGGACGTGACCGATCGCACCTCGGCCCCGAGGGCGTGCATCCGCAGGACGTTCGGCTGCTGGCGCTCGATGTCCTGGGCGCCCATGTAGACGACGCACGGCAGGCCGAGGAGGGCGCACGCCGTCGCCGTCGCGACCCCGTGCTGTCCGGCGCCGGTCTCGGCGATGACGCGGGTCTTGCCGAGCCGCTGGGTCAGCAGCGCCTGGCCAAGCGCGTTGTTGATCTTGTGGGCCCCGGTGTGCGCGAGGTCCTCGCGCTTGAGGTAGAGCCGGAGGCGGGACGGAATGGGCGGGCGCTCCGCATCGGCCAATCCTCGTGCGGCACCGAGCGTCGCGTCGGCGAGCCGGTCTGCCCGATACAGAGCGGTCGGCCGCCCCGCGTACGTCTCGAGAAGCACACGCAGCTCCGCCCAGAACCGTGGGTCGTGACGGAGTGACGCGTAGGCGCGTTCGAGCTGTTCGAGCGCGGCCATGAGCGTCTCCGGGACGTAGCGCCCCCCGAACGCTCGATCGGCACCCCAGCGTCCATGCTCGTCGGCCTCGATGAGCCCGGGGTGCACGGGGGCTGGGCGAACCGCGAGGTTCGGCCGGTCGAGACGGGCTTCCCGTGCCCGCTTGACGAACATCGCGACCCTGTATGGATCCTTGCGCGGGCGCCGGCCGGACGCTCGTGCCGCCTCCACCCCGGATGCGACGTCCACGCCGACGACCTGGACCGATCGCAACGCGGACGCGACCGTCGCCGCGCCGAGCCCACCCGCGAGGACCACGGGCAGCTGGCGGGCCACGGCCGCGGCCAGTCGCTCGCTCGATCGCCGGCCCGTGCCGCCCGGATGGATGCCGCCTCCGGTATCGAGGAGCAGCCGGGCTGCGCCGGCCGCGAGGTAGCGCCGTCCGGCCGCCACCACGGCCGCCGCGACCGCATCGACGTCGGAGGGCTCCTCGGCCGGAAGATGGAGGACCTTCCAGGCCGGCCGCCCGATCCTGGCGAGGAGCTCCGGCGGCTCCCGTCCCGACAGCTGGACGACGTCCGGATCGAGCCGGGCGACGATCTCTTCGAGCCGATCCGCGCTCGCATCGGCGGTCACCGCGACGATCGTCGGGGCGCCTCCAGTCGGCCTGGGGATGCTCCGGCCGACGCGGGCGAGCTCCACCGCCTCGTCGATCGCCAGCTCACGAGGGGTCCCTGGAACGAGGTTGAGCCCGACCGCGTCGGCTCCTGCCCTGACCGCCGCGCGCATGCCGTCGGCATCCGTGATGCCGCAGATCTTCACGAAGGCGATGGCCGCGCGGTTGGCCGGGTCGTCAGGCGGCGCGCCGGCCGCGACGAACGCGCGCACCGCGCTCTCCGGGTCGAGGCTCCGCACGAGCGCCTCGCCGACGAGCGCCGCGTCGAATCCGACGGCGCGCCATACGGCCACGGTCTCGACCGCCCGGACGCCGGACTCCGCGACGACGAGGCGGTCGTCCGGGACGAGCGTCCGCAGCCGGATTGCGCGTTCGGGATCAACGGCCAGCGTGCGAAGGTCGCGGTTGTTCAGCCCGATGAGGCGTGCGCTCGTGCCCAGGGCACGCTCCAGCTCGCGCTCGTCGTGCGCCTCGACGAGCGGCTCGAGGCCGAGCGACATCGCGTCGTCGACGAGTGCGCGGAGGCGGCCCGCGGGGTGGAGCGCCGCCAGGAGCAGGACGGCGTCGGCGCCGGCAGCCCGGAGGAGCGGCAGCTGGCCGGCGGCCACGACGAACTCCTTCGCGAGGACCGGCACCGACACGGCCGCCCTGATGCGCCGGAGATTGTCGACCGACCCGCCGAACCAGCGCGGCTCGCAGAGGACGGAGATCGCGACCGCGCCGCCGGCCTCGTACGCCCGTGCTCGCGCGACGAGATCCTCGTCGTCCGCCGCGATCGCGCCCGCCGACGGGGACCGTCGCTTGACCTCGGCGATGAGGTGCAGCCCGGGCGCCGCCAGAGCCTCCACCACGCTCCGTGGCGGAGGAGCGGCCGCGGCTTCGCGGCGAAGGTCCTCGGCGGTCCTTCCTCGGAGCTCCTCG
>VBHW01000297.1 GCA_005881055.1 Chloroflexota bacterium | reverse complement strand
GCGCGAGCGGTCCCGCGGCCGACCGGGCGCGCCATGGGCCGAACGCGCCCGTCCAAGGTACGCCGATCTCGGCTGGCATGGATTGCACGCTCAGCTCAAAGCCTCGACGGCGATCGCGCGCCTCGGCATCCTGTGCGTCTCAGGCCGATGCACGGCCGAAGAGACGCCGGAGGAACCGACATGAGCATCGAACGTATCGGTTCAGGACCAGCAGACCATGCCCAGGCACCGGGGGTCGGCGACGCGGGACCGAGCGCCCCGTCGGAGGCCACGCGCCTCCAGGTCCTGGCGACGGAGCACTGGAGCCTGCTCGCGACTCGGACGTTGTCGTGGAACGAGTCCTTCAGCCGGGCAGGCATGTTCCTGTCGGTCCTCTCCGGGGCGGTCATCGCGCTCGCGCTCGTCGCCCAGGCGTCCGACTTCGGCGGCGTGTTCGTGGACTTCGCCATCCCACTCCTGTCGGTCGTCCTGTTCGTGGGGATCGCGACCTTCGTGCGCCTCGACGCCGTCAACAACGAGGACATCCGGTGGGTCGCGGGGATGAATCGGATCCGGCATGCCTACCTCGAGCTTCACCCCGACCTGCAGCGGTACTTCGTGACCGGGGCAACGGACGACATGCGCGGTGTCGCGCTGTCGGTCGGGTCCGTAATCCCTGCGCCCACGTCTGTCCGCCTCTCGCTGCAATCGATCGGCCACGAGTTCGCGACGGTCCCGGGGATGCTCGGTGTCATCGTCGCCGTCGTGGCGGGTGCCCTGGCCGCCGAGGTCGCGGTGGCCGTCGGCGCCGCGACAGGCCCCGCGCTCGCTGCGGCGTTCATTGCGTTCATCGTCATGGTGGTCGTGCTCGGGCGCCATGTGTACGGCTCGTTCGCGGGCTTGCTTGCGCGGTGGGTTCCCGAGTTCCCGACGGTCGACTCCGGCGTCCCGACGACACGCTGACGCGACGGCGTCGTTGCCGGGCGTACAGGAGGACCGGCTCGACGCTGGCCCGAAAGTACCGGCCGATCGGTCAGCCGCCGGGCGTATGCTCCCGGTCGGCATTTCCCGTGCGTGGGAGGGGTGATGAAGCGACGGATTCGCCAGCTGGCCGGAGTCCTGGCTCGCCTGGTCGTCACGCTCGCGGCGGCCGGGGCAGCCGGCGCGGTGACGGTCTATCTGGTCGGCCCGGGCCCGATCAACTGCGCTCCGCACAATTCCGTGACCGGGGTGCCCGAGCCGATCCCGCGCTGGATCATCGCCGCGGGTGCGCCTGCGCTGATCGCATTCGTGGTCGGCGCCTACTACGGGCTCGGCGCGGAGGGAGGCCGCTGGCGGTTCCTCGGCCTCGTCTTCGCCGCGGCCGTGGCCGCCGCCACGTTCTACGGGGTCTTCCTCTACCTGCCGGCCAACTGCCGTCCCGCTTGACGCGGTAGGCGCCTTCTCGAGACGGCGCCGGCGCCCGTGGCCTTGGCCAGCCCCAATTTCCCGGTGGGAAGCGTCCCCCGTGCGGCCCTCCGCGCCGCGTGGCGCCCCCCGGGCGGCCCTCCGGCCCGTGACATCGGCCTGATCATTACCGGACCACGAAACCTGGCCCCGACCGGCGCCTAGCGGCACAGATATCGATCACAGCAATGCCATGGTCGATAGTGCCGCCACCGAAGCCGTTTCGAGCCGTACCGGCGCTTGGAATGGCGTCCGGTAATGGTGTGGTCGATATTCGGACGGCGGCTGGCGCGCAAGCGCACTGCGTCGGAGGCGGGCGGGAAAACCGGCTTGACGTTCGCGACGCATCTTCCTACCATCGGTCATACCATGAGTCATACCAATGGTAGACACGGAGCCCTGCGAGAAAGCCTTGCTCCGTATCTCGGTGGCGGTTCAGAGGGTGGCGGCTCGGAGAAGATCTCGATCAGCCTGCCAGCTGAGCTG
>VBHW01000281.1 GCA_005881055.1 Chloroflexota bacterium | reverse complement strand
GAGCTGCGCACCACGTTCGCCGGGTTCGCCCGCGAGGGACCGACCGAGCTCCGGGCCGTGGTCCTGGCCGGCGACGGGCCATCGTTCTGTGCCGGTGCCGACATCAACTGGATGCGCGCGGCGATGAGCCTCGACCGCGAGGGCAACGAGCAGGACGCCATGACCCTCGCCGACATGCTCGAGGCGATCGACACCTGCCCGGCGATCGTCGTCGCGCGGGTCCACGGCGCGGCGCTCGGCGGCGGGATGGGCCTGTGCGCGGTCGCGGACGTCGTGATCGCCGAGAGCGGCGCGCGGTTCGGGTTCACGGAGACGCGCCTCGGGATCCTCCCGGCGGTCATCGCCCCGTTCGTCATTGCGAAGATCGGCGAATCCCACGCGCGGTCGCTCTTCCCCGGCGGACGGCGGTTCGATGCGGTGCGCGCGCAGCGGATCGGCCTCGTCCACGAAGTCGTCGAGGGCATGGCGGCGCTCGACATCGCGGTCGACGCCGCCATCGACGACCTCCTCGCCGCCGGTCCGACCGCGGCGCGGGCCGCAAAGGCGATCGTCCGCGAGGTGCGCGGCCTTCCCCACGGCTCGTCGAAATGGCACACGGCGCGCGTCATCGCAGGCCAGCGCGTCTCCGACGAGGCGCAGGAGGGCTTCCGCGCCTTCAGCGAGAAGCGCCGGCCCGCCTGGCAGCCGGACGAACCGATCGACGAGGCCTGATCGCGATCGACCGGGTGCGGGTCCGACACCAGGACCCCGATCTTGCGCCACGGCGAGCGAAACGCGACAATCGCGACAGATGGCCGACGAACTGAGTCCGAGTCAGGTCGCCGCGCGAGTCGGGACCACGACGAGGACCGTCCAGCGCTGGATCGCGACCGGGCGACTGCCGGCCCGACGCGTCGGTGGGCGCTGGCGTGTCGCGTTTGACGCGTTCGACGCGTCAGTCGAATCTGGCGAGGTCGCCCCGGAGCCGCGTTCCACCATCCGCCGCCTCTTCGTCGCCAACCGGGGCGAGATCGCGGCCCGAATCCAACGCACGGCGGATGCGCTCGGGATGCTGACGTTCGTCCCGGGAAGCGACCCGACGCCGGCCGTCGACCTCCTCGATGGGGCGGCGGTCGTCGCGGCCGCGCTGGAAGTCGGGGCCGACGCCCTCCACGCCGGCTACGGCTTCCTCGCCGAGAACGCCGACTTCGCGGCCGCAGTCGAGGCCGCCGGCATCCGCTGGGTGGGTCCGCCCGCGGATGCGATCCGCGCGATGGGCGACAAGGCCGCGGCGCGCCGTCTCGCCGCGAGCCTGAGCGTGCCTACCGTGCCGGGGTACGACGGCGACGACCAGTCGGACGGAGCCTTCCGGTCGGCCGCCGAGCGCCTCCGCCTCCCGCTCATCGTCAAGCCGAGCAGTGGCGGCGGCGGCAAGGGGATGCACGTCGTCCGCGACATCGACCGCCTCCTCGACGCCCTCGCCGCAGCACGGCGCGAGGCGACGGCGGCATTCGGCGACGATCGGCTCATCCTCGAGCGGCTCCTCGAAGGGCCGCGCCACGTCGAGGTCCAGGTCCTCTTCGACGCGCACGGCGAGGGCATCCACCTCGGCGAGCGCGACTGCAGCCTCCAGCGGCGGCACCAGAAGATCCTCGAGGAGACGCCCTCCCCGGCGGTCGATCCCGCCCTCCGGAGTCGGATGGGACGCTGGGCGCTCCAGCTCGCCGGGGCCGTCGGCTACCGGAGCGCCGGCACGTGCGAGTTCCTCCTCGACGACGCAGGGAACGTCTACTTCCTCGAGATGAACACGCGGCTCCAGGTCGAGCACCCGGTCACCGAGCTCGTGACCGGTCGTGACCTCGTCGCCGATCAGCTCCGGATCGCCGGAGGAGCTTCGCTCGTCGAGATCGGCGCGACGCAGCCCGCTGCCGACCGCGCGACCCGGACCGACGGCCATGCCGTGGAGGTCCGCCTCTACGCCGAGGACGCCGAGGACGGGTTCCTCCCCGCGACCGGCACGGTCGCACTCCTCCGCTGGCCGTCGGGAGCGGGGATCCGTGTCGACGCGGGGATCGAGCGGGGATCCGAGGTCGGGCCGCGGTTCGACCCGATGCTCGCGAAGGTCGTCGCCCACGGCCGGGATCGCGCCGAGGCCTTCGAACGCCTGCGGTCGGCGCTCGATGACACCGTGGTCCTTGGCCTGACGACGAACCTCCGCTTCCTGCGATGGCTCGTCCGTGAGCCCGCCGTGCTCGAGGGACAGGCGCGGATCGACACGCTCGACCGCATCTGGCCGCCGGACGACTGGGCCGATCGCACGGCCG
>VBHW01000294.1 GCA_005881055.1 Chloroflexota bacterium | reverse complement strand
GCGACGACACGGCGAGGCCGTCGGCCTCGCGGACGGTCGACAGGGCGACGACGGCGGTCGGGAGCGCCAGGTCGCGGGCCATCTGCCGGATGACCATGACCTGCTGCGCGTCCTTCTGGCCGAAGTACGCGCGGTCCGCGCCGACGAGCGCGAAGAGGATCGCGACGACCGTCGCGACGCCGTCGAAGTGGCCGGGTCGCGCCGCCCCCTCGAGCGGCCTCGCGACAGCGCCGACCTCGACGGTCGTGTCGAACCCCGCCGGGTAGACCTCCTCGACGGGTGGGGCCCACACCACATCGATGCCCTCCTCCTCGGCGATCGCGATGTCGCGGGCCTCGTTCCGCGGGTAGAGCGTGAAGTCGTCGGGGCGGTTGAACTGGCGCGGGTTGACGAAGATCGTCAGGACCGAGGTCGCGTTCTCGGTCCGGGCGCGGCGGATGAGCGAGCGATGGCCGTCGTGGAGCCAGCCCATCGTCGGCACGAGGCCGATGGTCCGGGGCGCGCCGGCGAGCGCCCCCCGTAGCTCGGCCCGGGTCCGGAGGACGAGGGTCATCGGCCTGTGATGGTGGCGTCGTCGCGAGTCTCGGCGTGCTCTTGGTCGGTGGCGGCCACCGCCGCGCCGTCGTCCACGAGACGGCCCGGGCTCCTAGAGGTCGCGGTCGAGCGGGATGCCTCCGGCGACGACGTCCGCCGGGCGGTCGAGGTGGCCCCTGCCGAGCGCCTCCTCGAGGACGATGTCGTCCATGCGGACGGTCTCCTCGGGCCCCGGGAACGTGCCGGCCGCGACATCAGCCGCGTACTTCGTCGCCGCCTCGAGGATCTCCTCCCGGAGATGCGCGTACGGCCGCGCGTGACGCGGGACGAACGAGCCGAGCCCGAGCAGGTCGGTGATCACGAGGACCTGGCCGCTGCACCCGGCGCCGGCCCCGATGCCGATCGTCGGGATGCGCAGCCGCTCGGTGATCGCCGCGGCGAGCTGGCCCGGCACGAGCTCGAGGACGATCGAGAATGCGCCGGCCTCCTGGATCGCCAGCGCGTCGTGGAGGAGCGCTCGGGCCTGCTCGACGCTCTTGCCCTGGACGCGGACCTTGCCGCCCATGCCGTGCTTCGCCTGGGGCGTCCAGCCGATGTGGCCCATGACCGGGATCCCCGACCGGACCAGCGCCTCGACGATCTTCGCGCTGCGAACGCCGCCCTCGACCTTGACGGCCTGCGCGCCACCCTCCTGCAAGAACATCCCCGCGTGCTCGAGCGCCTCGTCGACGGTGGCGTACGTGAGGAACGGCATGTCGCCGACGATGAGCGCCCGCTCGGTCCCGCGGACGACGGCCTTCGTGTGGTGGAGCATCTCGGCCATCGTCACGCGGACGGTCGAGTCGTAGCCCAGCATGACCTCGCCGAGCGAATCGCCGACGAGGATCAACGGGATGCCCGCCTCGTCGAGCAGTCGGGCGGTGGGGAAGTCGTAGGCGGTGAGCATCGCGATGCGCGTCCCATCGGCGTGGAGCCGCGCGATGTCGGTGACGGTCAGGCGGCGGGTCGGCTCCGGGGTGGCGCTCATCGGTGGGTCTCCTGCGGGTCTCGGCGCGGCGAGTCGCTCCCAAAAGTCTGCCCGGCCGGCGTGCGCGCGTCCAGTCGCGCGACGACGAGGTCGAGCAGCCGGTCGGCGACCTCGCGTTTGGTGAGCAACGGCCAGGCGTCCGGCTCGCCGTCCGCCGAGAACACCGTGACTCGGTTCGTGGCGGTCCCGAACCCCGAGCCGGCCTCCGCGACGTCGTTTGCCACGAGGAGGTCGATGCCCTTGCGGCGGAGCTTCTCCGGCGCGCGATCGAGCCCACCGGTCTCGGCCGCGAAGCCGACGAGGACCGGGCGCGAACCGATCGACCCGCCACTCACA
>VBHW01000293.1 GCA_005881055.1 Chloroflexota bacterium | reverse complement strand
GGATCGCCGCCGGGCTCGGGGCGCGCCAGCTCGTCCTCCTCACCGACGTCGACGGCGTCCGCGACTCGGATGGGCATCGGCTCGACACGCTCACCCCAGGCGAGGCCGAGACGCTCATCGATCGCGGCGTGATCGCCGGGGGAATGGTCCCCAAGGTCCGGGCGGCACTCGGCGCCCTGGCATGGGAGGAGGCCGAGGCTGTCATCGCCAACTCCTCCGCTCCGAATGCCCTCGAACGCGCGCTCGGCGACCCGACGTTCGGCACGCGGATCACGTCCGGCCGGGCCGCCCGGGCTGGGGTGGCCTGAGCCATGGCCGTACGACCCTCGACGTCGATCTCTCAGGCGGACGCGAAGCGCGAGCGGCAGCGGGCCGTCCGCGAGATCGTCGCGAGGAGCCCGATGAGCAGCCAGCTCGAGCTCGTGCGGGCGCTGCGGGCGCGGGGCGTCGACGTCACACAGGCGACGGTGAGCCGGGACGTCGCCGAGCTGGGCCTCGTGAAGGTCTGGCGCGGCGACCGGCATGTGTACGTCGCGCCGGAGGACCTCGCGCCGGCCCCCCTGCCGGCCAGCGACCATCGCCTGCGTCGGCTGCTCGCGGACATCCCGGTGACGGTCGGCCGGAGCGGCCTCATCCTCGTCCTGACGGGTAGC
This sequence comes from Chloroflexota bacterium, assembly GCA_005881055.1. Taxonomy (GTDB): domain Bacteria; phylum Chloroflexota; class Limnocylindria; order Limnocylindrales; family CSP1-4; genus C-114. The sequence goes on along the minus strand of VBHW01000293.1, from coordinate 1,464 downwards.
CCGGGAACGGCCAACGCGATCGCCCAGGCGATCGACCAGAGCAGCCTCTCGGATCAGGAGGGCACGCTGGCCGGGGACAATACGTTGATCGTGCTCTTTGCCGACGAGGCCCGGCTCGACCGGTGGTTGGCGGTATTCCGGTCGCTGCAGGAGCAGGCGTCAGTCGACCTCGCGGCGTTGCCCGCAGCCCTCCCCTCACCACTCGCGTCGTCTCTGGAGGTCCCCCGATGAAGAAGGTCGTCCTCGCGTACTCGGGGGGCCTCGATACGTCGGTGGCGGTCGCCTGGCTCCGTGAGCAGCACGACGTCGAGGTCGTCACGCTGACGGTCGACGTCGGTGGCGGCTCATTGCGCGAGGGCGTCGAGCGCCGGGCGATGTCCGCCGGGGCATCACGCGCCTACGTCGTGGACGCGCGCGAGCGGTTCGTGACCGACTTCGTCTGGCCGCACCTCCAGGCCAATGCGCTCTACCAGGGCGTCTATCCCTTGGCGACGGCGCTCGCACGGCCGCTCATCGCGCAGCTGCTCGTCGAGGTCGCCCAGCGCGAGGATGCCGATGCGGTCGCCCACGGCTGCACCGGCAAGGGCAACGACCAGGTGCGCTTCGACGTCGCGGTCCATGCGCTCGATCCGGGCCTGACCGTCGTCGCGCCGATGCGTGTCGGGATGGGCCTCTCGCGGGAGCAGGAGATCGACTACGCGGCCGCACGCGGGATCGAGATACCCGTGACGAAGGCCTCCCCCTACTCGATCGACGTCAACCTCTGGGGTCGGTCCGTCGAGACCGGCGTGCTCGAGGATCCCTGGGTCTCGCCGCCGGCCGACGCGTTCGAGTGGACCGTTGATCCCGGCGCGGCGCCTTCGCCCGTGGAGCTGTCGATCGCCTACGAGGGCGGCATCCCCGTGTCCGTTGACGGCGAGCGCCTGTCCCCGGTCGCCCTCGTCGATCGTGTTAGCACGCTAGCAGGGCAGCATGGTGTCGGGCGAATCGACCATGTCGAGGATCGGCTCGTCGGGATCAAGAGCCGCGAGATCTACGAGGCGCCGGCCGCCGTCGTCCTCCACGCGGGCCATCGCGCCCTCGAGGGCCTGGCCCTCAGCAAGGACACGCTGCGGTTCGATCGGTTGGTCGCGGACGAGCTCGCCCGGCTGACCTACGACGGCCTGTGGTTCAGCGCGCTCCATCGCGACCTGCGCGGGTACGTTGCGTCATCCCAGCGGGTCGTTTCGGGTGACGTCCGAATCCGCCTCGACCATGGGCAGGCGATCGTGAGTGGCCGGCGGTCGCCGCTGTCGCTCTACGAGAAGCGCCTGGCCACGTACGACGAAGGCGACGCGTTCGATCACGCCGCGGCCGTCGGGTTCATCGAGATCTTCGGGCTGCCGCTCCGGACGGAGGCCGCCCGCCACGGCGCGGTCGGCGCGCATCACGGGGCGGCGTGGTCGTGGACGGAGCCGCTGCTCG
>VBHW01000284.1:479-4671 GCA_005881055.1 Chloroflexota bacterium | reverse complement strand
CGTTCGCCGCCGGCCGGCGGCGCGCGACCCGAGCGTCGGCGGCCTTCGGGCGTACGCGGCCGGAACGTCCACCCTCCGCCTCGGCCGCGCGGATCTCGTCGACGACCGCGGCGGCGGTTTGTGCGAACGTGTTCCCGTCCGTCCGGACGTGGTGGGCGTCGGCTGCGGGCCGGAGCGGCGCCACGGGGCGGTTCGTGTCGATCTCGTCGCGCCGGCGCAGCTCGGCGAGGATCCAGCGCGCCTCCGGGCTGCCGGACTCGAGGCCGCGCTCTTCGGCGCGGCGGCGCGCCCGTTCCTCGACCGATGCGTCGAGGAAGATCTTCAGGTCGGCCTCGGGGAGGACGACGGTCCCGATGTCGCGTCCCGCCATGACGATGCCGCCTCCCTCGGCCAGGCGGCGCTGGACCGGCAGGAACGCGGCACGCACGCCGGGCACCTTCGCGACCTCCGAGACGTGCTCGTCCACGATCGCGTCGTGGACCTCGTCAGTGACGTCCCGGCCGTCGACGACGACCCGGTCGAGCCGTCCCTGCTGGTCCGGCGCGAGCTCGACCTCGGAGATGAGGGTCACGAGTCGGCCCGCGTCGTCCAGGGCGACGTTCCGGGCGAGCGCGAGCCAGGTCAGCGCCCGATACAGGAGCCCGGTGTCGACGAAGCGGTAGCCGAGCTCGAGGGCCGCGGCCGCACCGACGCTGCTCTTGCCCGACGAGCCCGGGCCATCGATGGCGACCACGAGACGGGGATCAGCCGTCGCCCGGCGGTTCATGGTCGCCAGCATACCGGGCGCCGTGCGCCGGCCGACCGAGGGCCCGGATCTCCGTTGGCGTGAGGGCGCGCACATGCCCCGAGCCCAGCCCGTCGAGTCGCACCGGCCCGATCCGGACGCGCACGAGCCGCTCCACCGGCACGCCGATCGCCGCGAACATCCGGCGGACCTGGCGCTTCCAGCCGTGGCGGAGCGTCGCTCGGTACCAGGCGAGGGTTCCGGCAGCGGGAGCGACGAGCCCCTCGAGCCGGCGCGTCTCTGCCCTCGTCGCGAGTCGCAGGTGGAGGAAGCGCGCGGTGCCCTCGTCGAGCGGGATCCCGCCCGCGAGCGCGTGGAGCCCGCGGTCGTCGAGGGGCTCCCGGAGGCCGATCGCGTACTCGCGCTCGACGCCGTACCGCGGATGGAGGACATGCTCGGCCCACGCACCGTCGTTGGTGAGGAGGAGCAGGCCTTCGGAGTCCCGGTCGAGCCGCCCGACCGGATAGACCCGGCTCCCGGCCGGCACCAGGCCGTAAGGGATGAGGTCGAGGACCGTGCGTGCCGCGTGGCGGTCGCGGACCGTCGAGGTCGCCCCGATCGGCTTGTGGAGGACGAGGTGCACGTGCGCCGGCAAGGTGGAGGCGATCGGCCGTCCGTCGACGAGGATGACCGAGGCCGCCGGATCGACGGACTCGCCTACGGTCGCCGTCCGGCCGTCCACGGTCACCCGGCCCGCGGCGATCAGGGCCTCGCTCGCCCGGCGCGACGCGACGCCCGCCGCGCCGAGGACCTTCTGGAGTCGCTCCGCCGGCATCAGCGGGGTGCGGCCGGGTCCTCCGGCTCGGGCGGGTTCTCCGGCTCGGCGTCGGCCCCCCAAGCCGGACCCGCGCCATCCGGATCGACGAGCCCCGCGGCGACCGTCGCGTCCAGGGGCGGGAGCTCGTCGAGGGTGGCAAGCCCGAACCGCTCGAGGAAGTCGAAGCCGGTGCCGTAGAGGTACGGACGACCGGGGGTCTCGGCCCGTCCGAGCTCGACGATGAGCCGGCGATGGAGCAGCGACCGGAGCGTGTAGTCCGAGTCGACGCCCCGGATGCGTTCGACCACCGCCCGGGTGACCGGCTGGCGGTACGCGACGATCGCAAGGGTCTCGAGGGCAGCGTTCGACAGCTGGATCGCATCCGCGCCGACGTACCGCGCGATCAGCCCACCGGCTTCATGGGCCGTGACGAGCTCCACCTTCTCGCCACTCGCGATGAGCCGGATCCCTCGCCGGGAGAGGCTCACCTCGAGGTCGCCGAGGCGGGCGTCGACGGTCGCGCGATCGACCCCGGCGAGCGTCGCGATCTCCCGCCGGCTGAGCGGTCGCTCGGCGACGAACAGGAGCGCCTCGAGGGCCGTCTCCGTGAGGGTGCCGGGCGGCGCGTCTCCGTTCGCGGACGGCATGCCGTCGTCCGTCGCCGTCTGGGGCAACTTCACGGCCGCGTCGCGGTCCTCCGCGCCGATCATGCGAACGACTCCAGCCCCTCATCGAGCGGGCGCTCCAGGGATGCATCCGTCACGCCGGCGGCGGCGCGCTCGGCCGGCGTCGTGGCTCGCGCGACGATCGGGCCCCACGGCGCGGCCTGCTCGACGACGATCTCGCGCCGCTTCATGAGCTCGAGCATCGCGAGGAACGTCACCGCCAGGACCACCCGATCGCGAACGCCGGACAGGAGGTCCTGGAGCACGATCGCCGGATCACGGCCGCGCGGTCCGCGAGCGTGATCGTCCGGGCGAGCACCTCCGGCGGAAGCGGTGGTGGCAGTGCGATCCGCGCGAGCTCGTCCAGCGCGGCCCTGAGCGCGGCCGGGTCGAGCGGTGACGCATCCGTCGGTCGCGAGCCCGCGATCGCCGTCGCGAGCGCGGCCGAGGGCTCCCGGCGGAACAGGCCCACTCGCAGCGCCGCGATCGTCTGCAGCCCGGCTCCGGCGTCGCGGTAGGCCCGGTACAGGACGAGGCGGGCGCGGAGATCGGCTTCGGGATCGGGGACGCCGGCATCGGGATCGATTGCAGGGCTGGCGGGCTCCTGTCGCGGGAGGAGCGCCCGGCTCTTGATGAGGATGAGCTGCCCGGCGACGGCCACGAAGGCCGACATGTTCCCGAGACGATCGCCCTCGAGCGTCGCGAGCGCCTCGAGGTACGCACCCGCGAGCACGCCGAGCGGGACGCTCAGGACGTCGAGCTTTTGCGACTCGATGAGGGCGAGGAGCAGGCCGAGCGGTCCGTCGAACTCCTCGAGCTGCACGCGCGTCATGTGCTCGGGGCGGCGACCCTCGCCGAAGACGATCGCCGGCCGTGGGGGGCTGCCAACCCGGGGCGGGGCGAGCACGTCCATCAGTTCGCCTCGTCCGCGAGGCGAAGCACGGCGCCGTCGCGATCGAGCGGCTCCGACTGGTGGCGGATGAGCTCGACCGTCCGCGGGCTGCATCCCGCGTCGGCGGCGAGCCCTGCGGAGCGCTCGGCATGATCGTCGAGCCGGTCCAGGGCAACGCGGAAGCCGGGTAGCGTCCGAGCCACCCGCCAGACCCACGAGCCGTAGCGCTCGCCGAGGGAGAAGGCGACCCGGGGCCAGAGGCCGACGGTGCGCCCCTTGCCGGCGTCGTGGAGGAGGCCGGCGAGGAGGAGCTCCGTGTCCCTCTTGCCGGACCCGCGCAACGACGCCACGACGTCGAGGCCGTGCCGGCGGTCCGCGACGGGCATCGCGTCGAAGAGCTCCAGATGTCGAGGCGTCAGCCAGTCCTCGAGACCCTCACGCTCGGCGCTCGTGACGCGGGCCCGGACATGGCTCCCGAACTGGCGGATCCGGGCGGCCCACCACGACGCCACGACGCGGTCTAGAGCCCCAGGAGGAGACGCACGATCCCCTCGATGAGGGGACCGATGACCCGGCTGGCGATCCCCGTGAAGATGACCACGAGCAGGAGGATCGGGCCGTATTGCGACAGCACCGGGCGCAGCTGGTACGCCGTGCGGGGATCGAGCGCGGCGAGGAGGATCTTCGACCCGTCGAGCGGCGGGATCGGGATGAGGTTGAAGAGGAAGAGCGCGCAGTTGATGAAGATGAAGTTGAGGAGCACGGCCTGGGCGAACGGTGGGACCTGGGTGATGAGGTCCGAGTGGATGATGAGGCGGAGCGGCAGAGCCGCTGCCACCGCGAGCACGAGATTCGAGGCCGGCCCGGCGAACGAGACGATCGCGTCCCCGACCGACCCGTAGCGCAGGTTCGCGGGGTTGACCGGCGTCGGCTTCGCCCAGCCGAGGCCGCTTCCGGTGATCGCCGTGATGACGAGGAATGCCGCACCGATCGGGTCGAAGTGGACGATCGGGTTCAGCGTGAGTCGCCCGAACAGCTTCGCGGTTCCGTCCCCGAGTCGATACGCGGCCAGGGCGTGGGAGAACTCGTGGACC
>VBHW01000284.1:0-366 GCA_005881055.1 Chloroflexota bacterium | reverse complement strand
GCCGGCCCACCGGGAGCCGGCCCACCGGGAGCCGGCCCACCGGGAGTCCCGTGCTACAGGCGGCCGAGCAGCTCGGCCTTCTTCGCCTCGAACTCCTCGGGGGTGATCGCGCCGCGGTCGCGGAGGTCGGCGAGCCGGTCGAGGGTCGCCGTGACCTGGTCTGCGCTCATGGCCGGCGGTCCCGGGGCGACCGGCGCCGGCTGTGGCGGCTCGGGCATCGCCTCGACGAGCGGCGCCGACCGCAGCGGGGGCGACGGCATGTGGCGCATGTCCATCTCGAGGTTGTTCTTCTGGTTGAGCATCTCCTTCTTGAAGCCCGGCGCCTTGTTCAGCCACTTGTAGCGATCGACCGTCTCCTCGTTCGCG
>VBHW01000295.1 GCA_005881055.1 Chloroflexota bacterium | reverse complement strand
TCGCCGATGCTCCTCAACCGCGCATCGATCCGCTCGATGCGGCCCGTACGGTCCAGATCACGCTCAGGCGCCCTCGTCGCGGTGGCGTTCGCGCTCAGCACGCTCGGCGTGTTCGCCTCGCCGGGGCAGGTCTTCGGCTGGGACGCGAATTCGTTCAGCCCGGCGGACGAGTCGGAGCTCATCACGCTCACGAACCAGGCCCGCGCGAGCAACGGGCTGCCCGCGCTGAAGGTCGACTCGGCGCTGACGTCAATCGCCCGCTGGCGGAGCAAGGACATGATCGTGCGGAACTACTTCGACCACGCGATCCTGAAGCCACCGGGCGGCACGGTCTTCAACGAGATGGACCGGCGCGGGTACTGCTACTCGCTCGCCGGCGAGAACATCGGCTGGAACAACTACCCGGACAACGTGGCGACCGAGGAGATCCAGCAGATGTTCATGGCGTCCCCGGGGCACCGGGCGAACATCCTCGGATCGCGGTGGGACCACATCGGCGTCGGCGCGTACAAGGGCTCGACCGGCAAGAAGATGTGGACCGTCCTGTTCGCCGACAAGTGCGGCAGCGCGCCCGCGCCGAAACCGACGCCCAAGCCGACTCCCAGGCCCACGCCGCGGGCCACGCCCCGGCCGACTCCGAAGCCGACGCCGAAGGCGACGCCGCGAGCCACGCCCAAGCCGGCTCCGAGGGCCACTGCGACACCGGACACGGTGGGGACTGCGACGGTCGGTTCGCTGACGCTGTCCGAGCCGACGAGGGCTCCGACGAGGGCTCCGACGGAGGGCCCGTCGGCGGGGTCGACCATTGGGGCGACTGGCGGCGCAGGATCCGCTTTGGGGTTGCGGATCGCCGACCCGCCCGCGCCGACCGGCCTGTTCGAGGCGATTGTCGGGGGTGTGGCGGGGCTGTTCTTCGGCACCTAGGGGCGTTCGAGGGGGCTCGACACAGAGGTCGCGGCCAGACTTGCGCCCACGGAGAATTTCGGCGCCTTCGAGTGGGTTCGCCGCAGCCTCGGCGAGCCTCTCATGCACGAACAACGGCTCGCCCGCCCGGTTGTGATGCCCCGCGGGGCATCAGGAACGGCGTGGGCTCGGCCCAATTCCCCCTGGGCGCAAAGTTGGCCACCAATGGGCGGCCGCCGAGGGCGCGGGCGGCCGGGGCGGGGCCGCCGAGCGCCCGCGCGTCGCCGAAGGGCCGCGGGCCGCCGAGCGCCCGCGCGTCGCCGAAGGGCCGCGGGCCACCGAGGAGCCCCTGGGCGCCGAGGGTCCCCGATGGCCCTGCCGTGGTCGATACACTCCGGCCATGCCGGCGATCCTCGAGGCCCGCGACCTCACGAAGAGCTATCGATTGGGCGAAACGACGGTCGAGGCGCTGCGCGGCATCTCCCTGACGGTCGAGGAGGGCGAGTTCGTCGCCCTCATGGGCCCGTCGGGATCGGGCAAGAGCACGCTCCTCCAGCTGCTCGGCGGGCTCGACCGGCCGACGAGCGGCGAGGTGGTCCTCCAGGGCGAGATGATCAGCCGCCTCGCTGACGAGCCGGCGACCCGGCTCCGGCGCGACCGCACCGGGTTCGTCTTCCAGTTCTTTAACCTTATCCCGCTCCTGGACGTCACCGAGAATGTCGGCCTGCCGTTCGCGATCGCCGGCGTCGACCCGCGCGCGCCGGACGTTGCGGCGCGGATCCGCGACGTCATCGAGCTCGTCGACCTGCGCGGCAAGGAGCACCACAAGCCCGATCAGCTGTCGGCCGGCGAGCAGCAACGCGTCGCCGTCGCCCGTGCGCTCGTGACCCGGCCGGCGCTCCTCTTCGCGGACGAGCCCACCGGCAACCTCGACTACACGACCGGGTCCGAGATCCTCGACGCCCTCTGGCGCAGTTGCGTGGAGCGGCGCCAGACGATCGTCCTCGTCACCCACGACTCGAAGGCGGCCGCATACGCCGATCGCGTCTGCGTCGTCCGAGACGGGCAGATCCTCGAGGAGATCCCGCTCGGCCGACGCGAGACTCACGACGCCACGCCGCTCATCGCGCGCCTCG
>VBHW01000288.1 GCA_005881055.1 Chloroflexota bacterium | reverse complement strand
TGGCGGCCTACGCCGAGGGCATGAACGTCCTCGCGCATGCGAACGTCGGCGCTGCCGATCGCGCGGTCGACGCCGAGACTGCGCCACTCCGCAACCCCGAGCTCTACCGCTACGAGATCGATATCCCGGCCGTGGCGGAGCTCTGGCGGCGGGGCAGCGTCGTCGCCTCCTGGCTCCTCGACCTGAGCGCCCACGCGCTCTCGGTGTCGCCGAAGCTCGACGGGTTCAGCGGTCGCGTCTCTGACTCCGGGGAGGGGCGCTGGACGCTCCTGGCGGCCATCGACGAGGGGGTTCCCACGCACGTCCTCTCGGCCGCACTGTATGACCGCTTCGAATCCCGCGGCGAGTCGGAGTTCGCCAACCGGCTCCTCTCGGCGATGCGCAAGGAGTTCGGCGGGCACGACGAGCGGCCCGCGGGCGGCTGAGTCGTCCGCGTGCCCGAGACGATCTATCGCGACGGCGCCCTCGCCGACGGCCGATCGAGCCGGCCCCGGCTCGGCGTCAGCATCCTCGTCCGCGACGGCCGCGTCGCGTGGATCCGCCCGAGCGACGACGAGGGCCCGACGATCGATCGGGGCCTCGAGGTCGTCGACGCGAGCGGCTCGACGTTCGTGCCCGGTCTCGTCGACTGCCACAGCCACCTCACGCTGCCCGGCGGCGCGCACTGGATCGCCCGCATCGACGACCCGCCCGAACGGCTGCTCGACGTCGCCGAGCAGAACGCGCGGCTCCTGCGCCAGGCGGGCGTCCGCTGGGCGCGCGACGTCGGCGCCCCCACGCTCGACGACCCCGTGGACGGGCGGCACCGCGCGCTCAGCCTCGGCGTGCGGGACCGCTGGCAGGGCCGGCCGGGCTATCCGATCGTCCGGGCCGCAGGAGCCTGGCTGGATCGGGCCGGCACGCTGCCCGGCGAACGGTCGGTCGAGGCGGAGACGGCGGACGAGCTCCTCGAGCTCGCGGTCCGCCAGCTCGACGACGGCGCGGACCTGCTCAAGCTGTACCTCGACGGGCCCGAGCCCGGCGTAGCCCCCTGGACGGCCGCCGAGATCGCCCCGGTCATCGAGACGGCGCATGGTCGCGGGGTGAAGGTCACCGCCCACTCGGGCAACCTCGCCGGGGCGCGGGTCGGCGTCGAGGCTGGCGTCGATTCGCTCGAGCACGGGATGGAGCTGGACGCCGACGTCGCCGCGTCGATGGCGGCGAAGGGGATCGCCCTCGTCTCGACCCTCGCGATCTTCCGGTCGTGGCTGTCGTTCGGGACGACGACCGCGCTCGAGCGTTTCGCCGCGGCGGAAGGGCGGGAGCGTGTCCTCGCCCGGCAGGCGCGAGCCGAGGAGAGCGTGCGTCTCGCCCACGCGGCCGGCGTCGCGATCGCCACTGGCACGGACTTCGGCGGTGGCTCGACCCGGGCGAACCAGCTCGCCTGGGAGGTCGAGTCGCTCGTCGCGGCCGGCCTCGAGCCCTGGGAGGCGCTCGGCGCCGCGACGTGGCGGGGCGGCGAGCTGCTCGGCGAGTCCGACGCGGGCGTCATCCGCGAGGGTGGGCCGGCCGACTTCGCGCTCGTCCACGGCGATCCAACCTCCGACCCGACCGCGCTCTGGCGGGTCTGGCGCGTGGCCTGGGAGTGAGGGCGGACGACCCGCGGACGACCGAGCCGGCGCTCGACCGCTCGTACCGCGCCCTCCTCGACGTCCCCTCGCTCGACCGGGTCCTGCTGGGGATGATCATCGCCCGCACGGCGGGTGCGATGGTCGGCGTCGCGATCGTCCTGTTCACGCTCATCACGTACGGGTCGCCCGAGCTCGCGGGGCTCGCGACCTTCTGCAGCGTGTTTCCCGGGCTCCTCGTCAGCCC
>VBHW01000287.1 GCA_005881055.1 Chloroflexota bacterium | reverse complement strand
ACGACGGCACGGACCCATCGACCGCTGCGGTTCGCGTTCAGCGTCGCAGTCGCCGTGTTGCCGCTCGAGACGCCCGGCACCGCGACCGAAACCGACGACTTACCCCCGCCAATCAGCGCCCGGCCACTCCGATTGGGGAAGCGAATTCGGCCCCATGCCTCGAGTCCGACCTGGCCGAGCGAGGTGACCGACGCGAAGCTCGCAGTGTTGGCAGGCGGTAGCGGTGCAGATGATCCCGTCCCCACGTGCACCTGCAGCCCGTTCAGATTGCTGTCGGAGACGATGAACGCGCCCGTTGGCCCCTCGATCCAGGCACCGAGGCTGCCGATGGATCCGCGACCGCGGGATCGTCCTGGAGCTCTGCCCGACGTCGAACCTCAACACCGCTGTCGTCTCGGGCTGGGACGAGTTCCGCTGGATCTTCGACACGTTCCGGCGCAACGAGATCCGCTTCACGATCAACACCGACGGGCCGGAGATGCTCAAGACGTACATCCGTGACGAGCTGGCGACGCTCGGGAGGCTGGGAATCCTCTCGCTGAACGACCAGGAGCAGGTCGCCGCGACGTCGCACGCCGCCTCGTTCGTGCCCAACGTCTCGGACGTGCCGGCGCCGTCGCTCGTGCCGGCACGCCGCGAGGTGGTCGAGCGCGAGGAGGCCTGAAACCTCAGACCGATGCGCTCCGCAGAGCGCGCTCGGTCTTCGGTGGGCGTGTGCCGATCACCGTTCAGGGTGCCTGCTCGGCGATCCGGTACGAGCAGCAGCGGTCGCCCGACGCGATGTGCGACTCGCGGACGACCTCCGCACCGAGGACGTCGCGGAACAGCTCCACCTCGGCGCGGCAGGCGCCCGGATACGCGATCGCGACCTGGTAGATCGCGCAGTTGTGCTCGGACAGCCGGAACGTGGCGCCGTCCGCCTCGATCGTTGCGTGGCAGAGGTAGCCCTGTTCATCCTGGATCGCCGCAAGCTCGCGGACGCGATCGCCCAGCGTCGGCCGCCCGGGCAGGGCCGTGGCCAGCCGCTCGGCGACTCTCGCCCGGAGTGACACTCGGCGCGCCTCGAACACGTCCGTGAGGAGCTCGTCCCCGCCGAGCGTGGCGACCGCCGTGAGGACGTCGCTCGCCAGGCCGTCGTAGTTCGACGGGAAGGAGCCCTGCGCGGCCGGAGTCACGTCGAAGACGTGGCGAGGCCTGCCGACGCCGTGCCGCACCGTCTGGCGTCGCGCGAGCCCGGTGGCCTCGAGCGCGCGAAGCTGCTGGAGGACCCCGGTCCGGCTCGCGCCGAGCCGGCGTGCCAGCTCGTCCGGAGCCGTCGGGCCGTGGAGGCGGAGCTCATGCAGGATCGACCTGCGCAGGTCCGAGAAATGTCCGCGGTCCTGCCGTCCCGGAGCGCGGTCGTGAGTCTCGGCGATCGACATCGGCAGTGCGGTCAGGGGTGCCGTGGGCGGCGTGCGGCGGGCAGGAACAGCGATCCTCGCGGAGCCGTCCGAGGGCGCGGGCCCGGCCATGCGCGGAAGGCTAGCACCGCTCCGTCATCGCCGTGATCTCGCCGAGCGGCGGCCGGCCGAATGCCGGTGCTACCCTCCGGCGATGGACTACGAGCTCTCCCCCGAGCACGCGCTCCTGCGCGACACGATCCGTGAGTTCATGGCGGCCGAGGTCGCGCCGGTCGTCGACGAGCACGAGCGCTCGCGCACGTTCCCGCGCGCGGTCGTGGACCGCCTCGGGACGATGGGCTGGCTCGGGATCCCGATCCCCGAGGACGAAGGTGGCGCGGGCCTCGACACGCTGGCCTACGCGATCGCGATCGAGGAGATCGGCCGGGTATGGGGCAGCCTCGGGCTCATCGTCGCTGCCCACACGAGTCTCGGCTGCGGCCCGCTGCACCTCATCGGCACCGACGAGCAGAAGCAGCGCTACCTCGTGCCGATGGCCCGTGGCGAGGTCATCGGCGCATACGGCCTGACCGAGCCGGGCGCGGGCTCGGATTCGGGTGGCACGCGGACGTCGGCGCGGCACGAGGACGGGCCCGACGGCGGGACCTGGGTGCTCGACGGGGGCAAGCGGTTCATCACCAATGCCGGCCAGGCGGGCACGTACATCGTCACGGCCCGGACCGGGACGCGGGACGGGGACACGGCCGAGATCAGCGCGTTCATCGTGTCCGCCGACACGCCCGGCTTCGCCGTCGGGCGACTGGAGGAGAAGCTCGGGCTCCACGCCTCGGCGACCGGTGAGCTCGTGTTCCAGGGCGCTCGCGTCCCGGACGCGAACATGCTCGGCGAGCGGGGGAGCGGCTTCAAGACGTTCCTGCGCATCCTCGACGGCGGCCGTATCAGCATCGGAGCGCTCGCGGTCGGCCTCGCCCAGGCGGCCCTCGATGCGTCCGTCGCGTACGCCCGCGAGCGCGAGCAGTTCGGCCGGAAGATCGGGACGTTCCAGGGGGTGGCGTTCATGATCGCGGACATGGCCACTGAGATCGAGGCCGCCCGCCAGCTCGTCTGGCGCTCCGCGTGGCTCAAGGACCAGGGCCGTGAGTACGGCCTGGCGGCGGCCCAGGCGAAGCTCTTCGCGTCCGAGGTCTCGTCGCGAGCCACGAACGCCGGGATCCAGGTCCACGGCGGCTACGGCTACGTCGAGGAGTACAAGGTCGAGCGCTATCTCCGCGACGCGAAGCTCACGGAGATCGGCGAGGGCACGAGCCAGATCCAGAGGCTCGTGATCGCCCGGCAGATCCTCGGGTTGCGCGTGGTCTGAGCCTGCGCGGGGGGTCGAGCGGAGCGTCCACCGGGGCGTCGACCCGGGCGCCGACCCGGGCCTCGACTCCGGGAATCGGTTCCCGACGGAAGTTCCGTCCACGAAGGATTGCCGGGACAGGTCCCGTCCTCAGCTCTCGATCAGGCGACTCGGACGAGGCGGACCATGAGGCGGTACTGGCTGTTCGACCCCAGGCACGTCTGGAGGGTCATGCTCGGGACGGACTGGGCGGCCCATGCCCACGACGCCGCCGTCGTCGGCGCGACGACCTTCCACCAGATGACGCTGTACGTGTGGACCTTGCTCGAGCCGTCTGCGTAGATCACCTTCATGCCCTTGCGCAGCCTGCCGTTGTAGTAGGCGTCGTGAAGCGCCTTGAACACGCCCCAGGCATGGCCGAGAAGGTAGACGTTGTTCGCCCCGGCGCAGCCCCAGCGGTAGACGTAGTTCGACGGGTCCGTCGTCCGGGAGCACGAGAACCACGAGACCGACCGACTGGTGCCGCCGGTCGCGGCGCCGGGCGGGGCGCCGGGCGGGGCGCCGGCTTCCGCGTGGCGACGGGGCGGCTCGTGTGGACGACCGGCTTCTTGGCGGCGGTCTTCGACTGGGCATGGACGGTGGCAGCAGGGAGCGTGGCCGGGCGCGATGCGAACGTGATCCGCATCGAGATCGGCAGCGGCGTCGTAGAGGGACCAGACGAAGCGGTTCGGGCGATCTCTCCCGCCGCAGTGGCTGGCACGTGGCCGGGGTTCCGCGCTCCATCCGACAGGGCGATGACCTGGCCGGCGGAGACGATCGAGAGTGCGGCGAGGATGGTGACGACCGGACGGATCCGGGAGGATGCAGCAGACCGGGCAAGGCCGGTCCGGACAGTCGCGATACCCATGGCGACAGCGTCGGCAGCGGCGGGCCGCCGCTCCGTGGCTCGGATGTCCCATCGGACATGGGAAGGAGGAACGGTCCCGGGACGATCGGCGGATGCAGTCGATTCGCCTGGGGTCACGTCGGGTGCGGTCCGGTGCGCGCGAGGTCCCGGGGGTACCTGTGACCCTCGCCAGCGTCACTGCGAGGCCCTCGACGTCATCGGAGTGCACCGGATTCGGTGCGTTCCGGCGACACGGGCGCGTGGGGTCCCTGGGCCCCGAAACGCGCCGGTCCCGGGGCGCCAGAAAGGCGCTGACTGGGGTGGTCAGCCTCCTCCGCCGGCGGCATCCGCGAGGCCCTCGCGCAGCCGCTGCCGGAAGGCATCGGCCCACGGCCCCTGGCCGACGGCCACGTACGGCGGCACGTCGAGCGATTCGAACGTG
>VBHW01000286.1:4510-5004 GCA_005881055.1 Chloroflexota bacterium | reverse complement strand
CCCGGCGGTGTACGTCCAGGCGTTGCCGGTGCGGATCGTGCCGGCCAGGGTGAACGCCCCCGCGGGCTTGTTGATGACGAGCGCCGGCAGGTTCCCGGCGGCCGTCGTCGCGGCGCCCGTGAACGCCTGGGCAGCCGATCCGTCGATGAGGAGCGTGCTGGCGCCGCCTGAGAACGTCGATGCGACCGCCAGGTCGCCCTGCGCCTCGAGGGTGCCAGAGCCGTTGAGCGTTCCCGACGTCAACGTGGTGAGGCCGGGAACCGTGATCACGCCGTTGAGGGTCGCCGTCACCGCGCTCGGCATCGTGAAGGTGCCGGACAGGGCCAACGTGGTTCCGGCGGCCACGGTCGCAGCCCCTCGGAGCTCGACGTTGCCGAGCGGATGGGAGCCGGTCACGGTGAGCGCGCCGGCCAGGACGAGCGTGGACCCTGCGGCGGTGATCGAGCCCGCGGTGTACGTCCAGCCGTGGGTTGTCCGTATGGTGCCGGCCCGGG
>VBHW01000286.1:0-4428 GCA_005881055.1 Chloroflexota bacterium | reverse complement strand
CACCGGATCCGTCGATGCGCAGGGTCGCCGTCCCGCCCGTGGCCGTCGAGGCCTGGCTGAGCGGGCCGCGGGCGGCAAGCGTTCCGGTCCCGTTGATGGCCCCCGTGGTCAGGCTCAGCGAACCGGCGGCTGCCAGGGTGGTGCCCGCTGCGATCGACGTCGTCGCCCGGAAGTCGAGTGCATTCAGGGTGTGGCTGCCGGTGATCGTGCCGCCGGCGAAGACGACGGTCGAGGCGCCCGGATCGAGCGTGCCGCCGACGTACGTCCAGGCGCTCGTCGTCCGGAGGGTGCCGGCCAGCGTCAGTTTTCCCGCTGGCTTGTCGATGACGAGGGCGGGCAGGTTGCCGGCCGCCGTCGTGGCGGCGCCGGTGAACGTCTGGGCGACCGCTCCATCGATGCGGAGCGTCGCAGCGCCGCCGCCGAACGTCGAGGCCTCCGTGAGATCCCCCTGCGCCTCAAGTGTCCCGGTTCCAGCGAGCGATCCGGCCGTCAGCGTCGTCACGCCGGTCGCAATGAGGCTGTCGCCTGCGGCGATCGCAGAGACGATCGTGAGGTTCCGGAATGTGTCGCTGCCGGGCACGTCGATCGTCGCGGCCGACGTCGACAGGGCGACAGTCCCGCCCGTGGCTGCGAGGGTTCCGCCGCTGTGGGTGAGGTTGCCGGTCACGGTGAGCGTCGCGGTCGTGCTCGTGAACGAGCCGGCAGACAGCGCGAATGGGCCGTTCACCGTGATCGCGCTGGTCCCGCCCGCGAACGTCCCGGCCGATTGGCTCCAGCCCCCGGCGCCGACGGTGACGGTCCGGCCGGCGGACTGGGTGATCGTCCCGGTGTAGCCGACGGCCACGGTGACGCTCGCGACGCTCACGTTGACGTCGATCGTGGCGTCCTTGACGCTCGTGGCGTCGAACACGACGGTGTCGGCCGCCACGGGCACGACGGCGCCCGACCAGTTGGCCGCGAGCGACCAGTTCGACGTCGCGCCAAGACCGGTCCAGGTACGCGTCGCCGCGAGGACATGACGAGGTGCGACGAGCGCTAGGCCGAGGAACGCGAAGGCGACGAAGAGCCGGATCGAGGGGCGTGGACCGCGCCGGGCCTCGGTCTTACCGGGATGGGGCGAGGTCGCTCGGGACTGGCGCCGGTGGAGGCTCGGGAGCGAGAGGCCCGGTTCGCCCTGGATGAGACGTACCTGCAATTCCTACGGCGCCCGCGGGCACCACGGCCATCGTTACGCCCCCTACGGCTGGCGAACCGCTGTCCGATCCGGCACGTCGCACGGCGAAACGGCTGAACGGATCCTCAGCACGGCTCATCAAGACAGAAATGGTGGTCTGCAACCACGGGACATCCGGACCAGCCGTGGGCGTACCTTGGTCATGGCGAACGGCGATGAGATACGCGCGGTTCGCCGCCTCGTGCCTCTCGGTCGATCCCGGTCCGACGAGAAAAGGCTCGCCTACTGGGGCGAGGCGAGCACCATGATCCGGACCTCGGTCATGTCCTGGATGGCCCAGCGCAGGCCCTCGCGGCCGAGGCCGGAGTCCTTGACGCCGCCGTAGGGCATGTGGTCGATCCGGTAGGTCGGGACGTCGTTGACGATCACGCCCCCGACCTCGAGCTCGCCGAACGCGTACCAGGCGTTGGCGAGATCGTTCGTGAAGACGCCGGTCTGCAGGCCGAAGAAGCTGTCGTTCACCTGCCGCACGGCCTCGCCGAAGTCGCGGAACGGGAAGGCGACGACGAGCGGCGCGAATGCTTCATTCGAGCAGACCTGTGCCGTTACTGGCGTGTCGACGAGCACCGTCGGCGGGAAGTACGTGCCCTCCGCCTTGCCGCCGAGGAGGACCTTGCCGCCGAGGGCGACCGCCTCGTCGACCCAGCGCTGTGTCCGCCCGGCCGCCGCGGCGTCGACCATCGGGCCGACGTCAGTCGACGCGTCAAGCGGATCGCCCATCTTGAGAGCACGGGCTCCCTCGATGAAGCGCACCATGAACGGGTCCCAGATGTCCTCGTGGACATACATGCGCTAGACACTGATGCACACCTGGCCCGCATAGGTGTAGGCGCCGACGAGCATGCGCCGGACCGCCCAGTCGAGGTCGGCGGTCTTGTCGACGATGACGCCGGCGTTGCCACCGAGCTCCAGCACGACCCGCTTCTTGCCGGCCCGCTCCTTCATCCGCCAGCCCACCGACGGGCTCCCGGTGAACGTGAGGAGCTTGAACCGGTCGTCCGAGACCATCCGGTCGCCGAGCTCGCGGGACATCGGCAGGACGCTCACCGAGCCGGCGGGCGGTCCCGCCTCGTCGATGATCTCGGCCACGGTCAGCATCGTGAGCGGGTCCTTGGACGGCGGCTTGAGGACGATCGGGCAACCCGCCGCGATCGCCGGAGCGACCTTGTGGGCGGCGAGGTTGAGCGGGAAGTTGAACGGGCTGATGCCCGCCACCGGCCCGATCGGGAAGCGGCGGGTGATGCCGACGCGATCCTTCGAGCTCGGCAGCAGGTCGAGCGGGATGACCTCGCCGACGAGACGCTCGGCCTCCTCCGCCCCGAGGCGGAACGTCAGGGTCGCCCGATCGACCTCGACGAGCGCATCGCGGACGGGCTTGCCGGCCTCGGTCGCGATGAGCCTGCCCAGCTCCTCGCGGCGTGCCTTGATGCCGTTGCTGATCGAGCGGAGGATCTGGCCGCGCTCGTACGCCGGCAGCCGGCGGGTCTCCTCGAACGCCGCGACCGCCGCCACCACCGCCTGCTCGTACTGCTGCTCGGTGGCGTGGTAGGTCGCCCCGGCCGGTCGGTCGGGATCGGCCGGGTTGGTGACCTCGAGAGGATCGTCCGATTCGGCCCACTTACCGGCGAGGTAGATCGGGTGGGGCTGGGTGCCGGCGATGGTGGCCATCGGGGAGGCCTCCTCGGAATGGATCGAGCGTTCGGGCCGGCGTGATGGGCCGTCGCTTCAATTCTATCCGCCGATCACGGGCACGGTCCGTGCGACCCCTCGCGGTGGGTGGGAGCCTTCGGCCGCGGCGAGGCGTTCAGCCGGTCACGGGTGGCCAAATTTGTGCCCACGGAGAATTCGGTCGGATCCTGATGCCCCGGCGGGCATCAAGGGCGGCGGGTGGGAGCTGCTGCGCGCACCCACCTGCACGAATCCAGGGGGACCTTGGCGGCACAGGTCGGGCGAACTGACGAAATTCTCCCTCCACAAAAATCTGGCCGCGCGCCGCGGCTCGCCGGGTCCCGGCCGCCGCGCTCAGCGGTCGGGCGCGTGCGGGTAGGAGCCGAGCACGCGGAGCATCGTCGTCACGGGGCCGAGCTCGCCCAGTGCCGCCTGCATGCTCGGCATCGCCAGGTCCGCGTCGAGGTCGATCCAGAAGACGTACTCCCATGCCCGCTCGCGGCTCGGTCGCGACTCGAGCGTGCTCATGTTCAGGGCGTGATCGCCCAACACGCGCAGGACGCGGAGGAGCGAGCCGGGCTCGTTGCGGACGGCGACGACGAGCGTCGTGCGCATCGTGTCGCCCGCAGAACGCCCCGTCAGCGGCGGCTCAACCCCAGGCAGCGCGACGACGAGGAAGCGCGTCCGGTTGTCCGGGACGTCCTGGATATCCTCGGCGAGCACCTCGAGGCCGAAGAGCGCAGCCGCACGGGGGGACAGCACAGCGGCTGAGCTCGGCTCACGGCCCTCGGCCAAGAGCTTGCCGGCGCCGGCCGTGTTGTACGTCGTGAGGAGGGCCCACGGGCGCCGGCGAAGGAAGGCTTCTGCCTGGCCGAGCGCCTGGACGTGCGAGTAGACGCGCTCGACCTCGTCGAGACGCTCACCACGTCGGGCCGCGAGGCAGAGGCGCACGGGCACGACCACCTCGGCGCGGATCTCGAGGTCATGCTCGAGGAGGAGGTCGTAGTTCTCGCGGACGGTCCCATGGACCGAGTTCTCGATCGGGATGACGCCCGCGATCGCCTCGCCCGCGGCGACCGCCTCGAACGCCTGGCGGAAGCCGGGCAGCCCCTGGCGCTCGACATCCCCGAACGCGGCGACGACCGCGTCCTCCGCGAAGGCGCCTGGCTCGCCTGAATAGACGACCCGGCCTGAGGGCATGGCCTCAGGCAGCGCCGCCTGGCCGATGGTCGGTGATGTTTTCAGCGTTCGAACCAGGCCGTCGTGTCGTGGTTGGCCTCGTCCTTGTCGTACTCCGCCCGGCGGTGGCTCCCCGCAGCCGCGGCAGCCTTCGCCCGACGGCGGTTGCCGGCCTGCTCGGTCGCGCCCGCCCAATGCTCCTCGGCGAGGAGGCCGTTGAGGGCCTCGAGGTAGGCCTCGATCGAGGCCGCGATGATGTTCGTGCTGCGTGCCTGGCCCGTGTAGCGGCCGGTCCCGCGCCGGCCGGCCGCGGCCGACGGCGGCGCGATCTTCACCGTCACGACGCC
>VBHW01000285.1 GCA_005881055.1 Chloroflexota bacterium | reverse complement strand
TCGTCTGTGGTCTCGGGGCGCGCGGCGGTGGACATGGCTACCTCCCAGGGGTCGCAGGTGCGCCGGTTGCGGGGTTGACGGCGGCGGGGTCGACGGCGGCGGCTTCGCCGGTCGCGGGATCGCCGGTCGCGGGCCTGCCGGTCTCCGGTTGACCGTCCGGCGGCGGCGTGGCGGTGGTGAAGTGACGTTCGTCACGGCGCCGGAGCTCGGCGGCCGATTTCCAGATCGCGAACTCGAGTGAATCGGCGAGCGCGATGCAGCTCGCCGTGATGATGTTCGTGTCGCTGCCCATCGTCGACCACGAGCGCGTCCCGTCGCGCGAATCGATGACGACCCGGGTGCGCGCCGCCGTGGCGGCGTCGCCGTCGAGGATGCGCACCTTG
>VBHW01000303.1 GCA_005881055.1 Chloroflexota bacterium | reverse complement strand
CTGAGGGCCCCGCCTGACACCCTGCCTGGGCGGCCCCTCGGTCGAGCAGGAACAGCGCCTACTTCAACAGGCTGTCGTCCACGAGCTGGTCGACCGGGGGCGGCGAGCCCGGCAGCGGCGTGTCCGCCAGGCCGGCCATGAAGCTCACCGTGGAGCTCCACGCCGATCGGTCGATCGCGCCGGCGCCGTGGGCCTGCGTGTAGGCGTTCGACCACGTCCCGATCGTCGCCTTGAGGATCGCGAGCTGCGTCGGGCGATCCTTCCCGAGGTCGGGGACCGCCGCGACCGCGGCGTCGAGGCCCTTCTGGGGATCCGCGGTGATCTCGGCCATGGCGTGCAGCGTGGCCGCGACGAACGCCTGCAACGCAGCACGCTTCGTGCGCAATGTATCGACCCCAGCGATGAGCCCGTTCCCCGGCAGGGGCACGGTGTCGTCGACATGGAGCACGACGGCCGGCGTCCCCGACAGCTCGAGCTGGACCGGCTCGTTGTTCACGAATCCTGTCGCGGCGGTGACCGCGCCCTGTGCGAGCGCCGCGCCCTGGCCGAAGTCCGGATAGAGCTGGATGTCGAGGTCCGCGGGCTTGAGCCCCGCCGAGCCGAGGAGCGCCTGGAGCATGATCCAGCTGCTCCCGTACTTGCCCGGCGTGCCGAGCTTCTTGCCGCGCAGGTCGGCGGCCCCGTGGATGCCGCTCGACGCCTTGGCGTAGACGATGTTCGGGAACTGCGCGTAGATCGTCGTCACGTAACGGACCGGGATCCCCTGGGCGACCGCGGGGATGACGCTCGTGCCGTCCGCGATGCCAATGTCGACCGAGCCCTGGCCGACGAGGGTGATGAGGTCGGGGTCGATCTTGTTCTGGAACGTCACGTCGAGCCCGGCGTCGCGGTAGTAGCCCGCGCTCTGCGCCAGGTAGAACTGGGCGAACTGGACGCTCGGGATGAAGCCGAGGCCGACGGTGAGCTTCGTGGGCGTCGCGGCGGAGGCTGGCGATGCGGACGACGCGGCTCCGGACGGCGACGCGGACGCGCCCGGGCCGCAGGCCCCCGCGACCATGGCCAGCGCCGCCAGCAGCGCGAGCCGGGCGGTGTTCTCGGGAAGGGACGGTCGCTTCACGGGGCCTCCGATTCGAGCATCAGCGGACGCCCACGAGACGGCGCTCGAGGACGACGACGACGAGGTACAGCCCGACCCCCAGGAGCGCGATCGACAGGAGCGCGGCGAACATCAGGGGGACGTCGAACAGGCTGCCGCGGGCGAGGACGACGAGGAGCCCGAGCCCACGGTCGGCGCCCGACCATTCGGCGATGACGGCCCCGATGACGGCGAGGGTCACCCCGACGCGCAGTCCGCCGAAGATCGACGGGAGCGCGCCCGGCACCTCGATGAGCAACAGGCGCTGGGCGCGTGTCGCGCGGAAGGACCGGCTCATCTCGAGGAGGTCCCGGTCGACCTGGCGGATGCCGACCATCGTCGCGACCGCGACCGGGAAGAACACGATGATCGCGCACATGAGGACCTTGGACAGGAGCCCGGTCCCGAACCAGAGCGCGAACAGCGGTGCGAGCGCGAGGACCGGCGTGGATTGCGCGGCGACGATGTACGGCGAGAAGAGGCGCTCCGCGAGCGGTGAGCGGGCGAGGAAGTAGCCGACGAGGAGCGCCGTGCCCGCCCCGGCGGCAAGGCCGAGCGCGATCTCGACGAGCGTCGTCGCGGCATGCGGCGCCATCGTCCCGTCCGTCCAGGCGCGCACGAACCGCGCCCCGACGGTCTCCGGTGCCGGCAGCACGAACGGCTGCCAGTTGCCGACCACGACGAGGGCCTTCCAGGCGAGCACGAAGATCGCGGCCGCGGCCACGACCGGCGCCGCATCGGCGAGGAGGCGCCGGCCGCTCATGTCGTGGCCTCCTCGTCCGCGTCGAGATGAGCTCGAACGTCCGCCGCGACGGACGAGACCGCGGACGCATCGAGGTCGGCAAGCCGGCGCGGTCGAGGCAACGGGACTGCGACCTCCGCGACGAGGCGACCGGGTCGGCCGCCCAGGACGGCAATCCGATCGGCGAGGAAGACCGCCTCTGGGATGTCGTGCGTCACGTGGACGATGGTCGTGCCGGTCGCGGTCCAGATCCCCTGGAGCTCGACATTGAGGCGCTCGCGGGTCAGGGCGTCGAGCGCGCTGAACGGCTCGTCGAGGAGAAGCACCGCTGGAGACG
>VBHW01000289.1 GCA_005881055.1 Chloroflexota bacterium | reverse complement strand
GGAGCCAGCCGAGTGCGACGTCGCCGACCGGGACGAGCCGCTCGCGATCGCCCTTGCCGATGACCCGCACGAACGCACCGTCGAGCGACATGTCTTCGAGGTCGAGCCGGAGCGCCTCCGACACCCGCAGGCCGGCCGCATAGAGCAGCTCGAGGAGCGCCCGGTTGCGCAGGCCAATCGGCTCGTTCACCTGGGGAACGGCTTCCAGGAGCCGTTCGACCTCCTCGATCGTCAGCGGATCGGGCAGGCGGCGTGCCTGCCTCGGCAGGTCGATGTGGGCCGCAACGTCGACCTCGATCAGCCCCTCGCCGAACGCGAACCGGTAGAACCCCCGGAGGGCGGCCGCGCGTCGCCGGCGGCTCGTTGCCGCCAGGCGTGGTCGGACACCCCCCGTCGGCACGGCCGTGAGCGCTGCGAGATAGCCGACGACGGCAGCCGCCGAGACGTCCCATCCCGCCGGCATCTCGGCTGCGAACGCCCGCAGGTCGTTCCCGTAGCCGTCGAGCGTTGCCTGGGACAGGCCGCGCTCGACCCGCAGGTGGTCGAGGTAGGCGGCGATCGCGAGCCCGAGCCCGGGATCGGCGGGAGCAACCGGCGTCGGCGCGACCGCCACGGTCACCGGCCCGTCAGCCCGCGGCGCGCAGCTCGTCGCGCCAGGCATCGGCACGCTCGAGCAGGTCCCGCGCGCCGGCCAGCGCGGCCGCGCCTCCGTGCGCGCCGGCGAGCATCTGGGCGAGCTCGACGATCCGCCCCTCGCGGTCGAGACGCCGGACCTCGGTGACCGTCCGCCCGTCGCGCTCGCGCTTCGCGATCTGGAAATGCGCGTCGGCATGCGCGGCGATCTGGGGCAGGTGCGTGACGCAGAGCACCTGGTGGCGCCGCGCGAGCGCCCACAGGCTCCGCCCGACGGCGTCCGCGCCACGGCCGCCGATCCCGCTGTCGACTTCGTCGAACACGAGCGTCGGCGTCTCGTCGACCGCGGCGAGGACCTCCTTCACCGCGAGGGCGATTCTGGACAGCTCCCCGCCCGACGCGATCCGCGCGAGCGACCGCGCGGGCTCGCCCGGGTTCGGCGCGATCCGGAAGACGACCTCGTCGATCCCCGACGCGTCGAACGCCACGGCGTCGCCGTCGACCTCGACCGCGGCCTCGTCCTGGGTGGCCGTGCGGCGACCGAGCGCGACGTCGAACACGCGCTCAGGGAAGCCCAGCGCGGCGAGCGCCTCGCCGATCGACCCGGCGAGTCGCGCCGCGGCAGCCGCACGAGCCGCGGACAGGGCCGCCGCCACGCGGGCGACGTCGGCGAGCAACCGGGCGTCGTCGGCCGAGCGCGCGGCACGCTCCTCGTCCACGCCGCGCAGGCGTTCGGCCTCGGCGGCCGCCCGGATGCCATGCTCGATGACCGCCTCCTCGTCGTCGCCGTACCGTCGCTCGAGCGCATAGATGACCGACAAGCGCTCCTCCATCGATGCGAGCGCGGCAGGATCGTGGTCGGCGTCCTCTGCGAGCGCCCGGATCTCCGCGGCCACGTCGTCGACCTCGGCGGCCGCACCGGCGAGCCGATTGGCCAGCGCCTCGAACCGCGGGTCGTGGCGGCCAACGCCCCGCAGCTCACGGATCGACTCCGCGAGCGAGTCGCGCGCGCTCCGGCCCTCCCCGGCCAGGGATTCTCGCGCGGCGGCTGCGCCCCGTGCGATGGCCTCGCCGTGCTCTGCCGCGGCGAGTCGTGCCCGCAGGTCCGCCGCCTCACCGACCCGCACGCGAGCCGCCGCGATCTCGGCCGTCTCATGCTCCACGATCTCCAGGCGCCGGTCGAGCTCACGCGGGTCGAGCGCCAGTCCCGCAAGCGCGGTCCGGTTCGCACGCCACACGGCGACCGCCCCCTCGACGTCGGCACGGGCGTCGTGAAGCTCGCCGAACGCGTCGAGGAGGTCGCGCTGGCGGCGCTCGTCGAGGAGCCGCTGCTGCTCGTGCTGGCCATGGATCTCGACGAGGGGCGCCACTGTCTCGGCGAGGCGGGAGGCGGTGACGGCCTCGTCATCGAGCCGGGCGGTCGACCGTCCCGTGGCCGCCACCTCGCGGACCGCGATGAGCGGCTCGGGCGTCCTGTCGAACAGCGCCTCGACCCGGGCGCTCTCGGCGCCGTGGCGCACGAGGCCAGTGTCGGCGCGTCCCCCGAGCACGAGGCCGAGCGCATCGATGAGCAGGCTCTTGCCGGCGCCGGTCTCGCCGGTGATGACGTTCAGTCCGGGGCCGAGCTCGAGGCGCAGCCGGTCGATGAGCGCAAGGTCCGCGACGCTGAGCTCGAGGAGCCGCCCAGGCCCCTCCTCGCGCGGCGGCGTCCGTGCCACCTCCTCGTCCGGGGCCGCGCGCGTGCCCGTCACGAGGGGAGGAGCTCCACCTTGTGGCGCAGCAGGTCCCAGAAGGGCTGGGCGCCCTTGGGCTCGAGCAGGCGGATCGGCCGCTCGATCGCTCGCACCTCGACGACGTCGCCGACCTCGAGCCGGCGGTCCTCGCGGCCGTCGATGCTGACGAGCGCCTCATGCGCGTCGACGACCCGGCAGCGGACGACCTGGCGCGGGCTGACGACGATCGAGCGGATCGCGGCGAGGTACGCGGCGATCGGCGTGACGATGAGGTTCCGGCTGAGCGGGTCGACGATCGGGCCGCCGGCCGAGAACGAGTAGCCGGTCGACCCGGTCGGGGACGCGACGACGAGGCCGTCCGCGATGAACGTCGCGAAGGCGGCAGACGCGCGCGAGCTCCCCGCGAGCGACCACGACGTCGTTGAGCGCCGTGAACTCCTCGCCCCGCTCGGACCGGCCGCCGGGCAGGATCGTCGCGCCGATCGTCATCCGCTCGTCGAGCCGGTATTCGCCGTTCGTCACCTGCGCGAGGACGGCCTCGAGCTCGTGCGCCTCGACCTTCGAGAGGAAGCCGACCTTGCCGAGGTTCACGCCGAGGATCGGGGTGTCCACCTCCGCGACCGCTCGCGCGGCCCGCAGGAACGTCCCGTCGCCGCCGAGGACGACGAGCACGTCGGTCGTCGGCAGCTCCCGGAGGAGCTCGTCGACCTCGCCGGAGGGAGCCGCCCACGCGGCGAGCTGGCGCATCCGGCACCACGCCTCGGCGCGATCGCGCAGCTCGAGCGCGGCCGGGTTCGTCGGGTTGAACGCGAAGCCGATCCGCTCGACGGTCACGACCCGACGGCCTCGTCGATTCGCGCGCCCCATCCCTCGGGGATCGAGCCGGGAGTCGCGCCCGAACTCCAGGCAGGAGGCACGTCGAGCTGGATGAGGAACTCCCG
>VBHW01000292.1 GCA_005881055.1 Chloroflexota bacterium | reverse complement strand
GGTGATCTCGCTCCACCTCGTGTCGGTGACGCGCAACGAACGCCTCCGCAACTCCGAGCGCGAAGTCGGTGCAGGTTCGGGCAGTGGGACGGCCGGGATCCGCCGCCCGCCGGGCTGGTTCGATCTCACCGTCGCCCTCGAGGCAGGCGGGGACGAGATGAGTGGCGCGGAGGCGATCGAGCGGATCCTCTCAGCGACGATCCACGTCGGGAACCTCGCCGAGGCGCTCCAGATCGCAGGCGAGTACCCGGTCTACGCATCGATCGACACGCCGTCGCCCGAGGAGCTCCAGATATGGTGGCAAAACGGCCTGACGCACTCCGCGGGCGCAGCCCTGCGAGCCGTCGTGACGGTCGCCGTCCAGCCGTTCGAGACGGCCCAGGTCGGCATCGTCCAGCACCGTCGGATCCACGTCGAAGACAGGCGGACCAACGTCCGCGAAACGGTTGAGCGCTAGGAAGTCAGGAGGCACGAGGAGGTCCCATGGCCGTCTATCAATCACCAGGCGTCTACGTCAAGGAGCTACCCGGCGGTAGCAAGCCGATCGAGGGGGTCGGCACGGCGATCGCCGCGTTCGTCGGCTTCACGGAGAAGGGCCCGACGGGTGTCGCCACCCGGATCTCGAACTGGGGCGACTACACGCGCACGTTCGGGGCGTTCGTCGGCGGCTACGCCACGCCGCTCGCGATCTACGGCTACTTCGATAACGGCGGCGGTGCTGCATACATCGTCCGTGTCAACAGCGATGAGAAGGCGCCGGCTCCGGTCGCCCTCCTGCCCGGGTCGTCGGACGCGGCCCTGAAGAGCCTCCGCGCCCGGGCACTCGACTCCGGGGCGCAGGTCAGCATCGAGGTCGCTCCGGCCAGCGAGGCGTCGGATGAGACGTTCAGGCTCGTCGTCCGCGGGCCCGACGGCGCGACCGAGGAATACGACAACGTCACCCTCAAGAAGGGCAAGGGCAACGTCCTCACGGAGGTGAAGGCGCGCTCGAAGCTCATCACCCTCGAGGAGGTCTCCACCGAGGGCAGCCTCGTCGAGCGCAAGCCCGCGACCGGGACCTACGCCCTCGCCGTCGCCGAGGCTGCGCCGACCGAGGTCGACACGAACGGCTTCACCGGCGACGTGGCCGCCCGGACCGGCGTCGCCGGCCTCGAGGCGATCGAAGAGGTCACGATGCTCATCGCCCCGGACGTCATGCCGCTCCAGGCGATGGGCGCCCTGACGATGGACCAGGCGGTGGGGATCCAGCTCGCCCTCGTCTCCCATGCGGAGCGGCTGGCCGACCGGGTCGCGATCCTCGACACGCCGCCGGGCCTGTCCGCCCAGGACGCCTTCAACTGGCGGCGCGACACCCTCAAGGTCGACAGCAGCTACGCGACCCTCTACTACCCGTGGGTCAAGGTCATCGACCCGGCGAGCCGCCAGCCGGTGTTCATGCCGCCGTCTGCGTTCATGGCCGGCATCTGGGGCCGCAACGACGACTCCCGTGGGGTCCACAAGGCTCCGGCCAACGAGCCGGTCCGCGGCGCGCTCGACGTCCAGCTGCAGCTGACCACACAGGAGCAGGAGCTCCTCAACCCGGTCGGCGTCAACTGCATCCGCGTCTTCCCGCGCGGCGGCGTCCGTGTGTGGGGTGCCCGCACGCTCGCGCTCGTCGACCCGGAGTTCAAGTATCTCAACGTTCGGCGCCTGTTCAACTTCATCAAGAGCTCGATCCTCCAGGGCACGCAGTGGGCCGTGTTCGAGCCGAACGACGTGCTCCTGTGGGCGAAGCTTCGGCGGAACACCTCGGCGTTCCTGACCCGTGTCTGGCGCGACGGTGCCCTCTTCGGGGTGACGCCCGACGAGGCGTTCTACGTCAAGTGCGACGCGGAGACGAACCCGCAGGAGGTCATCGAGGCAGGCCAGGTCGTCGTCGAGATCGGCCTCGCGCCGGTCCGCCCGGCCGAGTTCGTCATCTTCAACATCCGCCAGATCGCGCCCGGCGAGGGCGCCGGCGGAGCCTGATCGACGACCTGATCGGGTCCTGAACGGAGGTACAAGCGATGGCATTTCCGCGTATGCCGGACCTCGCGACCGGCAACTTCCGGGTCCTCATCGACGGCTACGAGCCGATGTCCCTCACGTCGGTGACCGGCCTCGGCTTCGAGGTCGTCGTCCTCGAGGACCACGAGTCGCGAGGCACGGGAGGCCAATCCCCGCATCGCAATCCGGGCCTGAACAAGGTGACGCCGGTCACCCTCTCCACCGTCGAGCTGGAGAAGGCCTACCAGCTCGGCAAATGGCGCAACGACTGCGAGATCAAGGTCGAACGGAAGTCCGTATCGATCCATCTCCACGATGCGGCAGGGATCCCGGTCATGGGCTTCAACCTTCGCGAGGCGTGGCCCTCGGCGATCGCGATCAACAGCGTGCCGACGGCGGGTGAGGGCTGGATCCAGATCGACGTCACGCTCGTCCACGAGGGAATCGAGAGGTTGGTGCTGTAATGCCCGTCCTCGGCGGTTATCAGATCCAGGTCGAGTTCAACG
>VBHW01000291.1 GCA_005881055.1 Chloroflexota bacterium | reverse complement strand
CGCAGGAACGGCGGCATCGTGAGCGTGAAAACGGAACCGACGACCGATCTCGTCGAACGCGTGGCGGCGGCCATCCGATCGCACAACATCGAGACGATCGTGGTCGACCGAGCCGGCGAGGTGCGCGACCTCGTCCTCGGCATGATCCCTGAGGGCTCCGAGGTCCACACCGGGAAGTCGAAGACGCTCGAAGACGTGGGCCTCTACGGGCCGCTCATCGAGGGCGGGCGCTACGAGGCCATCCGCACGAAGACCTCGGCGATGGATCGGGCGACACAGGGTCGCGAGATCCGCAAGTTGAGCGCTGCGCCCGACTTCGAGCTCGGCAGCGTCGCCGCCGTGACCGAGGACGGAACGCTCGTCGCCGCCTCGGCCACCGGCAGCCAGCTCGGACCCTATGCGATGGGCGCCGGCAGGCTCATCCTCGTCGTGGGGAGCCAGAAGATCGTCCCCGACCTCGATGCGGCATTCCGCCGGATCCGCGAGGTCGTGTTCCCGTGGGAGAACGCCCAGGTCAACGCGAAGCTGGGCGTCGACACGATCCTCGAGAAGGTCCTGCTGATCTTCGGCGAGTGGAGCGCAGGACGGACGACCGTCGTGCTGGTGCGCGAGCCCGTCGGAATCTGACCTGACGCCGACCGCACCCCGTCGCGCGTCGGCCA
The DNA here is from genome assembly GCA_005881055.1 of Chloroflexota bacterium. Lineage (GTDB taxonomy): Bacteria > Chloroflexota > Limnocylindria > Limnocylindrales > CSP1-4 > C-114. The sequence continues at coordinate 609 of VBHW01000291.1, read as the reverse complement.
AGATAGCCTCATGCACCCCTTGCCTGCCCCGTCGATCGAGATCGTCGAGCTGGACGCGGAGGCCTACGCGGCGGCGATTCCCGGGCTCGCAGCGCTCCTGGTCGATGCGGTCGAGAGCGGCGCGTCGGTGAACTTCCTCGCCGGCATGACCGTCGAGGAGGCACGCGAGTGGTGGACTTCACGTCTCCCGCAGGTCGCGGAGGGGAGCGTCACGGCGTTCGTCGCGCGGGAGTCTGGCGGGGGCGACGGCGCGAGTGCGGGCGCCAACGCGAGTACGGGCGCCAACGCGAGTGCGGGCGCCAACGCGAGTGCGGGCGCCAACGCGATCGTCGGCTCGACCCTGCTCATCCGCTCCCCGAACGCGAACTCGCCACACCGGGCCGAGATCGCCAAGGTCCTCGTGCACAGTGCCGCACGACGTGGCGGGCTCGGCCGAGCGCTCATGGACGCGGTAGAGGCGCGAGCCCGCGCCGATGGCCGATGGCTCCTCATCCTCGATACCCAGAGCGGCACGGCCGCCGAGGCGTTCTACCGCGCATTGGGCTGGATCGAGCTCGGCACGATGCCCAACCATTCCTACCGGACGGACGGCGCCCTCGCGCCGACGAC
>VBHW01000283.1 GCA_005881055.1 Chloroflexota bacterium | reverse complement strand
CCGCAGGTCTGGGTAACCTCGGGCCACGTCGCGTCGTTCAGCGACCCGCTCGTGGAATGCGCCACCGACCACCGCCGGTTCCGCCTCGACGAGCTGCCCGGCGCCGAGGGCCTGTCGGCGACCGACCTGCGCGACCCGACGATCGTCGATCGACTCGGGCTCCGCTGTCCGGTCGACGGCGGGCCGCTGTCCGCGCCCCGCCGCTTCAACCTCATGTTCAGGACGTTCATGGGCCCGGTCGAGGAGGATGCCGCGATCGTATACCTCCGCCCGGAGACCGCCCAGGGCAGCTACGTGAACTTCCGGAACGTCCAGACCGCCAGCCGGAAGAAGGTGCCGTTCGGCATCGCCCAGGTCGGCAAGGTCTTCCGCATGCGCGAGTTCGAGCAGATGGAGATGCAGTACTTCGTCCGCCCGGAGGAGGCCGCCAAAACATTCGAGGCGTGGCTGCCCCAGCGCTGGGACTGGTATGTCCGCTACGGGGTGACCGCGTCGCGCCTGCGGTTCCGGGAGCACGCCCCGGACGAGCTCGCGCACTACGCCCGCAAGGCCGTCGACATCGAGTACCGCTTCCCGTTCGGCTGGAAGGAGCTCGAGGGGATCCACAACCGGGGCGACTTCGACCTCTCGAGCCACCAGAAAGCGTCCGGCCAGAGCCTCGAGTACTTCGACCCTGCGACAGAGGAGCACTTCATCCCGTTCATCGTCGAGACGGCGGGCGGCCCCGACCGGGCCGCGTTCACGTTCCTCATCGACAGCTACCGCGAGGAGGAGGTCCGCGGCGAGACGCGCGTCGTGCTCGCGCTCCATCCGCAGCTCGCACCCTACAAGGTCGCGGTGCTGCCGCTCCTGAAGAAGCGACCCGAGATCGTCGAGCTGTGCCGGCGGATCCTGGCCGACCTGAAGACTGACATCATGGCCGTGTACGACGACACGGCCGCGATCGGCAAGCTCTACCGGCGCCAGGACGAGATCGGCACACCATGGTGCGTGACCGTCGACGTCGATTCGCTCGAGGACGGAGCCGTCACCGTCCGCGACCGCGACTCGATGACGCAGGAGCGGATCCCCGTCGAGGGGGTCAAGCGCGCGATCCTCGACCGGCTGGGATCGACCGCGGCGTAGGGAGGGCTCGCGTGGCGTATTCGGGACAGGCCGACGAGGGCGCGCGGAGCCCCTCCCGCCGCGACGTCGCCCTGTACCTCCTCGCGATCGGAGGCCTCGCCGCCTCGCTCACCCTCATGTTCCTTGCGATGCGCGCCGTGATGGCGATCGGCGGGAGCTGCGCCGAGGGCGGACCCTACGTCATCGAACGGCACTGCCCTGAGGGATCGACGCTCGCGATGTTCCTCGGCGTGTTCGGGATCTTCGGCTGGGGCGGGTTGGGGCTCTGGGCCGGACGCAACGTGGGGGGCGCATACGGCGGCCTGCCGTTCCTGGCCTGGCCGGCCCTGTTCATCAGCCTCGGTTGGAACTTCCTCCAGTCCGGACTCTCACCGGCGGAGGGCACGGGATGGGAATGGGGCTTCCTCGTCCCGGGAGTCCTGTTCGTGCTCATGGGCGGCGTCCCGCTCGTTGCGGTCCTCGTCGCACGATCGTGGGTCCGCCAAGTCACGAGCTCGTCGACCGGCTCGTGGCCGGAACGTGTCCGCACTATTCGGACGGCGAGCGAGGCGTCTGCCTCCTGGGCACACCGTGCGTCGGGGGATCAGGAGGTGCCCACCGCCGCCGCCGCGGGTCTCGTGGGCGAGCTCGAGCGGCTCGTGTCGCTCCACCGCCAGGGCGACCTCTCGGATGCCGAGTTCGATGCCGCCAAGGCGGCCCTGCTCAAGATGCACCCGGGCGGCGAGCCGTGACCGTCGATCGGCCGTGGCTGGCCGTGGCGGTGCTGATCGCCGTCGCCCTGGGCATCGCGGCCGGTGCCTGGCTCTTCGGGATCATGACCGGCTAAGGCAGCGGAGGGGCAACAGATCAACCGTCCGTCGCGCCCGTCACGTGCGATGGCCACGCCACGCGGCCGTGGTCCCCGCGACCCTCGGAGGGGACGGGGCGTGCCCATCCTCGGCGCCGGTCTCGTGGTCGTCGCAGCTGCGGTCGTCGGGTTGGTCGCGATCGTCGGGACCCTCGGAATCTCGTTGACGGGCGGTGGCCCTGCGTCTGCGGGCAGCGCGGCCGTTGGCGCGAGCGTGGGCCCGACGGGCCCCGGAGATCTCACCAGCGCTACTGATGAGGCAGCGTCTGGTCCGGGGACGTCGCCGAGTGGCTCATCGTCGGCATCGCCGGCCTCGAGCCCGCCGGCTTCGGGCCCACCGGGGATCGTGCTGCGCGAAGGCTGCGACGCGGGGACGAACCCGATTCCGGCGGCGAACCGCCTCATGGCGAACGAGTACCGCCTCACGCCGAAACCGACCGTCCGCCTGCCTGCCAACCCGACCTGGCGGGAGAACCCGTTCCACGACAATCTCTGGCAGTTCCACTACCACTCGCTGGTGTACGTGCTCCAGCTCGAGGGTGCGTGGGCCAGGACGGGCGAGAACCGCTATCTCGATCGCGCAGTGTTTCTTCTCCGCGACTGGCTCCGCGACAACCCGCGCTCGAATCCGCCGTCGCCGTTCTCGTGGAACGACCACTCGACCGCGTGGCGCGCCGCCGTGCTCGCCTGCACGGCCGAGATCGTGCCGGTGTCGACGTGGCTGCGCCAGGCGCTCCTGCTCCACGGATCGACGCTCGCCGACCCCGCTTTCTACCGGCGCCATGGGAACCACGCGCTCAACCAGTCGATCGCGCTGCTCGACGTCGGCCATGTGCTCAACCGGACGGACTGGATGCAGCTCGCGTCGGCGCGGATCAACGCGCTCATCGAGGAGAGCGTCGACGTCCAGGGTGTGACGAACGAGCAGTCGATTGGCTACCAGCTGTACAACTACCGGCGCTACCTCTCGGCCGAGGACCGTTTGCATGCATGCGGTCAGCCGATCTCGCGCGCGTTCGCTCGCGTGGCGAAGATGCCGACCTTTCTCGGCTGGGCGACGCTGCCGAACGGCGAGTACGAGCTCATCGGCGATACGAGCGCGGCGGTCGCGACGTCGATCCCCGGCACGCTCGCGGAGTTCGCGGCCACGGCCGGCACCTCCGGCCCGCCGCCGGCGGCGGACTTCATGGCGTACGACGCCGGCTATGCCTTCGGGCGCACGGGCTGGGGCGCGGCGCGTCCGTTCGCAGACGA
>VBHW01000282.1:609-3455 GCA_005881055.1 Chloroflexota bacterium | reverse complement strand
TCCGACAGCTTGGCATCGGTCAGGACGCCGGCCGCCATCAGCTGCTCGCGGAAGCGCGGCAGCGGATCACGCGCCTTCTCGGCCTCGAGCTCCTCCGCGGATCGGTACTTCGTCTGCTGGTCGTCCGACGAATGGCCGGTCAGGCGCGTCACCTTGGCCTCGATCATCGTCGGCCCGTCGCCGCGCCGGGCGCGATCGACCGCCTCCTTCGCGGCCGCGTAGCAGGCCAGCACGTCCGCGCCGTCGACGACCACGCCCTGCATTGCGTAGCCCTCGGCGCGCATGGCGACATCGGGGACCGCGCATTGCTTGGCCATCGGGACGCTGATCGCCCAGCCGTTGTTCTCGACCACGAAGACGAATGGCAGCCGATGGATGCCGGCGAAATTCATCGCCTCGTGCACATCGCCCTGGTTCGAGCTCCCCTCGCCCATGAACGTCATCGCGACCTGGTCGGTCTTGCGGATGCGGGCGGCGAGCGCGATCCCGACCGCGTGGAGGATCTGCGTCGCCACCGGCGAGCTCACCGAGAGGAGGTTGTGCTCCTTGTGCCCGTAGTGGCCGGGCATCTGGCGGCCGCCCGACGACGGGTCGCGAGCCGTGGCGTACTGCGCGGTGAGGATGTCCCGCGCGCTCATCCCGAACGTCATCGCCGCGGCGATGCTCCGGTAGAAGGGCGCGATCCAGTCGTGGCCCTTGCGGAGGGCCCACGTGATGCCGACCTGGGCGCCCTCGTGACCCTGCCCGCTGATGACGAACGGGATCCTGCCGGCCCGGTTGAGGACCCACATCCGCTCGTCGACCGCGCGGGCGAGCGCGACCATCCGGTACATCGCGACGAGCTCCTCGTCGCTGAGGCCGATCGCCTCGCCGGGATGCGACGAGCCGGCCTTTGCGACACTGGGTTGGTGGATCACGGCCATGGTGGTCGGCGCGTCTCCTGTCGCTGCTCGAAGGTCGCGGCCGGCCTCGCCGAGCCGCCTAGAAGTTGATCGATCGCCCGTCCACGGCGAGTGCCGCTTCGCCGAGGACCTCGGCGAGCGTGGGGTGGGCGTGGGTCGCGCCGCCGATCTCCCACGGCGTCGCGTCGAGGGTGAACGCGACCGATGCCTCGGCGATGAGGTCGGTGGCGTGTGGCCCGACGATGTGGATCCCGAGCGTGTCGTCGGTTTCGCGATGACCGATGACCTTGGCGAAGCCCTCGTACTCGCCCCCGACGATCGCCTTCGCGATCGCCTGGAATGGGACCTTCCCCACCTTGACGGGCAGGCCCTGCTCCTCGCACTGCTGCTCGGTCAGCCCGATCGAGGCGATCTCCGGCCGGCAGTACGTCGCCCGGGGCTGGGCGTTGTAGTCGATCTCGTGGACGTCACGCTCGCCCGCGATCGTGTGGGCAGCGACGATCCCCTCGTGCGCGGCCACGTGCGCGAGCCACAGGCCGCCGACGACGTCGCCGATCGCGTAGATGTGCGGCTCCTTCGTGCGCATCTTGCCGTTGACCTTGATGACGCCCTTGTCGACCTCGACCTTCGTCGTCTCGAGGCCGATCTCCTCGACGTTCGCGGCACGACCGGTGGCCACGAGCATGGCCTCCGCCCGGATCTCCTCGCTCTTGCCGGCGCCGCCCTCCGCCTCGCGCGCGACGTCGACGCACACGCCGTCCTTCGTCTTCTCGACGGTCTTGGGGTCGAAGCGCGCGTTCGTCATGACACGGATGCCGCGCTTCGTGAAGCTCCGCTCGACGAGCTGGCTCACGTCGCGGTCCTCGAGCGGGACGATGCGGGGCAGGTACTCGAGAAGCGTCACCTCGGTGCCGATGTCGTGGTAGAAGCTGGCGAACTCGACCCCGACAGCACCGGCGCCGACGATCACGATGCTCCTGGGGGCATCGGGGCGGCGGAGAACGTCGTCGCTCGTGACGATGCGCTCACCGTCGGGCTCGAGGCCGGGCAGGCTCTTGACGCGGGAGCCGGTCGCGATGATGACGTCCGTCGCCTGAAGGAGTCGAACCCCTTTCGACCCTACGTCCGCGGTACCCGCGTCGCCGTCCGGGGCGTCCTGCGCGTCCTCGGCCGACTGGGTGACGCGCACGCGGCCTGGACCGTCGAGCCGCCCACGGCCGTGGATCCAGGCGACCTTGTTCTTCGTGACGAGGCTCTTGAGGCCCGTCCACATCCGCTTCACGACCTGGTCGCGGCGCGCGGCCATCTGCGCGTAGTCGACACCCGGCTCGCCGGGCAGGACCACGCCGTAGTCCTTCAGGTTGTGGGCGCGATGCAGGACCTCGGCGGATTCGAGGAGCGCCTTCGTCGGGATGCAACCGCGATGGAGGCACGTGCCGCCGATCTTGTCCTCGTCGACGAGCGCCACGCGGAGGCCGAGTTGGGCCGCCCGGAACGCCGCGGTGTAGCCACCGGTCCCCGCGCCGAGGACGACGAGGTCGAAGTCGTTCGAGGAACCGACGGCCATTCAGGCGGGCTCTGGACGGTCGGGGTCGAGGGCGGCCGCCGATCGAGGCCGCAGGTCGGGCTGGATCACCGTTCGATGGTACGCGCGAGTTCACGAACACCGCAACCGAGCCTGATCGAGCCGCGGCACCTGGCCCGAGGGCCTCGTCTGCACCTGGCCAGAGTGCCGGGTCTGCCCCTGGCCCCAGGGCCGCGCCGGCGCCTGCACCGATGCCGCGCCGGCGCCGCGCCGATGCCGTCAGCCTCGGTGCTAGACTCCCCGGCGTCCGACCGACAACGGAGCGCGAGCGCACCTTGAACGCAGCGGATCTTGCGCGGGACGCCCTCATCCTGATCGCGGCCTATCTGTGCGGCTCGATCCCGGTCGGCGTCCTGGTC
>VBHW01000282.1:0-555 GCA_005881055.1 Chloroflexota bacterium | reverse complement strand
ACGGGAGGCACGAACGCACTGCGCGCGCTCGGTCGACGCTGGGCGGCGGTCGTCGTCGTCGGCGATCTCGCGAAAGGCGCGGTCCCGGTGCTCGTGGCACGCGCGCTCACCGGCGATCCGGCGATGGAGGTCCTCGCGGGGTTCGCGGCAGTCGTGGGTTCGTCGCGCTCGATCTTCCTGCGGTTCGGCGGCGGTCGAGGGGTTGGGACGGGGGTCGGGACGATGCTCGTCATCCAGCCTCTGGCCGTGTTCCTCGCGACACCCATCTTCGTGGTGGTGATCCTCGTGACGCGCTACGTGTCGCTCGGCTCGCTGCTCGCGTCGGCTGCGTTGTGCCCGGTGATGATCCTCATCTGGCTCGTGGCGAACGGGTCGGTGCCACCGGCGTACCTCGTGTACGCGGTCGTCGGCCCGGCGCTCATCTGGCTCGCCCACGCCGATAACATCGACCGGTTGTTGCACGGCCGCGAGCGGAAGTTCGACCTCGGCCTGCTCAGCGGCCGTGGCCAATCGGGCGGCGGCTCGGCAGGCTGATCGAGGGGTCTACTCGTCCCG
>VBHW01000280.1 GCA_005881055.1 Chloroflexota bacterium | reverse complement strand
TCGAGAGCGCCCATCGGCTGAACGAGGACGCGCAGAACGCGCTCCTCAAGACCCTCGAGGAGCCGCCGGCAGGCGTCGTGATCGTCCTGTGCGCGGACGACGAGGACCGGCTCCTGCCGACGATCCACTCGCGCTGCGCCCGCCTGCGGTTGGGCACGGTCGGTCGGCGGGAGATCGAGGAGTGGCTCACCGAACGTGGCGACGGCGATCCACCCACGGCAGCGCGTGTCGCCCGGTACGCGACCGCGCCCGAGGCAGTTGCGGCGCGCGCCGAGATCGACCGCTCGCTCATCGACATCCTCACCGCCCGCCCCCACGTGCGCCTCGGGGCGATGAAGCCGCTCCTGGCACGCGCACGCGCCCTCGCGGACGCGCTCGAGGACACGCGATCCGGGGCCCGAGGGTCGGGCACTGCCGAGGCGTCGCGGGCCGCGGACGAGCCGATCGCGGGGGACCCGGCGCCGGACCGAGCCGCAGAGCCTTCCACCGACACGGGCCGGGTCGACGACGGGTCCGCGGCTCGCGCCAGTGCGCTCGATCGTCGTCGCGCCGCCGCACAGCTCCTCGACGCATGGCGTGCCCTCGCCATCGACCTCGCGCGGGCCCGACTCGGGGACGACGGTCGCCTGCACGATCCGGGCCTCCTCGAGGAGGTCCGGGGCGCGGCTGTGGGACTGCCGGCGTCGTCGCTCGAAGGATTCATCGGGGAGCTCGCGAGGGCCGAGGATGTCCTCGACGGCAACGCGAACCCCGAGCTGACGGTCGACGTGCTTGCGCTCGCCTGGCCGCGGCTCGCTGATGCCGCCGCGTCGGGACCGCCCGCTGATCGAGGCGGGTTAGCCCCGACCGGCACGTGACGCCGGCGGAGGAGCGCCTCGACGCGGTCGTACGCGGCCGCGTCCAGGGCGTCGGGTTCCGGTTCATGGTCCTCGAGGAGGCGTCCCGGCTCGGCCTGGCGGGCTGGGTCGCCAACGAGCAGGACGGGTCGGTCCGCTGCGTCGCCGAGGGACCGCGGGAGAGGCTCCAGACGCTCCTCGAATTTCTCCGGGCCGGGCCCCGGGGAGCCCGGGTCGACGAGGTCAACGTGACATGGGCCGCGGCCGCGGGGACGATGACCCGCTTCACGGTCCGATCCGGCGGTCACGCCGGGGACTGAGCTGCTGGGCCGATCGGCTCGGACGCCCGGGACCACTACGCTATGGTTCCGCGGGCGTCGTGCGCGGACCCTGCACGCGTGGTGCCCCAGCCTCCTCCTTCACAGGACCTTCCTGCGCTGTATCGCGCCGTCCTGGACGGGGTCGCGGCGCTCGAGCGAGCCGGCGACCGAGCGACTGCCAGCGCGATCAGGCGGGAGGCCATCGCCGCCTATTCGGGCGCGTGGGACGACCGACACCGCGGGGTGATGTGCACGCTCCTCGTCCGGCTGCGCCGCGAGCTCGACCGGGCGGCCGAGCGGGGCCGATCCACGGCCGCCGCGGGAGGGCGGCGGAGGATCGAGATTCGCGTTCGCTGACGCGACCTCCCCCGGGGCGGCGCGCGCCCGGACACTGCCGAGACGGTACGCTGCCGGCGTGACCGAGACCGTCGGTGAGCTCGTCGCTGCCGCCATCGAGGCGACGGACGCTCTCGGGCTCCTCGCCGAGGACGTCGAGGACGAATGGACGTTCGTCACCGACCTCGTGGCGGCCCAGAGGGCCCGGCTCGCCGCGATCGCAGATCGCCGCGGTGAAGAATCCGCGACTGACTCCGCGGCCGCGGCCGTCGCCTCCGCCGCGGACGAGACGCACCTCATCGCCGACCCACACCGCGCGATCGACTGGCTCTCGACGTTCCCCGACCTCGTCGCCATCGCGCTCGGCGAGCCGGTCGGCGGCTGACGTGCGGTTCCAGGATGCGGCGCCGGATGCGCGCGCCATCGTCTACGCAGGCGTGCAGCGGGACCCGCTCGTCGCCCGCCTCGCGGAGCTTCTCGAGCGGGCGACGCCCCCTCAATCGGTGCTCGCGCGGGCGGTCATGAACGGCGAGCGAGCGGATCCGGACGTCTGGCGGACCATGGTGCCGGCGTGCTTCCCCGACGAGCGTTCGGAGGCGATCCTCGCCGCAGCGCTCGAGGTGGCCGACCACGGCGACCAGGTGCGCAATCAGCTGCGCGGCGCGATCGTGGAGGCGGTCACGGAACGGCTGCTCCGGCGACGAGCAGCCTCGTCGGGCGACGTACGCCGCGAGCGGCGCGTCCTCTTCGACGGCGTCCGCTCGGAGATCCATCCGTACGACGTCACCCTCGAGACACCGGGTGCGGCGGAGGCATACGACTGCAAGTGGGGTGCGAGGGGGATCAGCGCCGACGTCCTCCACCAGCTCGACGATGCCCGTCGACACGCGGACGACGAGGAGCAGGGGCTCGTCGTCGGGCTCGTCGTCTTCGACACGCGGCTCGCCTGCGACGTCCGGCTCGGTCGCACGTCGGCTCCGCACGAGGGGATCCGGCTCATCACGATCGAGCGGCTCGGAGCGTTGGCCGAGGGGCTGGCCGGGGCGCCGCCGTGAGCATCAGCCAGCCGAAGACCTCAGCAGCAGGCTCGCCGGCGACCGCGGTCGTCGCCTATCGCGCCCGCTTCGACGAGTGCGGACCGGACGCGATCCTGCGCGCGTCCGCCCTCCTCCGCTGGGCCCAGGACATCGCGTGGATCCACTCCGAGCGCCTCGGGTTCGGGCGGGACTGGTACGTCGAGCGGGGCCTCGCGTGGGTCGTTCGCGGGCTGGCGCTGACGATCATCGAGCCGATCCGCATGGGGGCCTCGATGGACGTCGCGACGTCCGTCCCGGCGTTCCGCAAGGTGATGGCGCGCCGTCGGACGGAGGTCCGTGCCGCGGACGGGACCCTCGCCGCGTGGGCCGACACCGACTGGGTGATGACCGACATCGCGCGCGGCATGCCGACCCGCGTTCCCGACCGGTTCCCGGGCTTGTTCCCGCTCGCCGAGAAGAGCT
>VBHW01000279.1 GCA_005881055.1 Chloroflexota bacterium | reverse complement strand
AGTAAACAGGTGGGCGTCGCCGGGCGGCGATCGGCGTGGTGCCCACGCGCCGTCGTGCGTACATCGGCGGATCCGACATCCGGTTGATGCCCAGCTGGGCATCACCAGAGGCTCCGGGGCGGACGCCCGAGTCCAGATGCGCGTGCCTGTTACTTCTTGGTGAAAAGTCGGCGCCCTTGCCCTCGTGAGCTCTGCGCCACATGCCGGCGGGCGCCCGGTGCCCGCCGCGGGCGCCCGGTGCCTGCTGGTGACTACCCCTTGGCCGATGCGTCGCCGGCGGTGCCCATGCCGCGCTCGACGAAGCCGGCGAACGGTTCGACGAGGCGGGTGAACTCCGTCGGGATGACGAACTTCGTCGAAGGGCTCGCGCCGAGTGCCTTGAGCGCCTCGAGGTACTGGAGCGCCATCGTCTTCTGATCGACCCCCGAGGCGGCCTGGAAGATCCGCGTGAGGGCCTGGCTAAAGCCCTCGGCGCGCAGGATCGCGGCCTGCCGGTCGCCCTCGGCCTTGAGGATCTCGGACTGCTTCTGGCCCTCGGCGACGTTGATCGCGGCCTGGCGGGTGCCCTCAGATTCAGTGATGACGGCGCGCCGCGTCCGCTCGGCCGAGAGCTGGCGATTCATCGCGTCCTGCACGTCGCGCGGCGGGGTGATCTCGCGGATCTCGACCGTCGTGACCTTGCCGCCCCAGCGCTCGGTCACCTCGTCGAGCTTGACGCGGAGCACCTCGTTGATCTGCTCGCGCTTGGAGAGCACCTCGTCGAGAAGGATGTCGCCGATCACCGCGCGCAGCGTCGTCTGGGCGACGCCCGCGAGCATCCCGGTGAAGTTGAACGCGTTCACGACGCTCCGCAGCGGGTCGACGATCTTCCAGTAGATGAGGAAGTCGACGCTGATCGGGGCGTTGTCCTTCGTGATCGTCGTCTGGCTGGGGACCTCGATGAAGGTCTCGCGGATGTCGACCTTCACGGGCCGGTCGATGACCGGGATGAGGAAACGGAGGCCCGGATCGCGGACGAGGGCATCGTTCGTCTTGCCCAGCCGGAAGACGACCATCTTCTCGTACTGCTGGACGACCCTGATGGACAGGTAGACCGTGACGAGCACGACGACGAGGATGAACGCGACGATCGCGACGACGACGGGCAGCTCCATGATTCCTCCGAGCGCTATGTGCCTTGCGGCTTACGTGGTCGACGCTTGCGGATCGGGCTCGACGAGCACCGTCAGCCCGTCCACGCCCACGACCTTGACAGCTGTGCCCCGCTCGAGTGGTCGGTCGTCGACCGATCGAGCGGACCATTCCTCGCCCCCAGCGTAGACCGAGCCGAGGGGCTCGATCGGGCGGCGGACGATCCCCATCGTGCCCGCGCCGAGGGCGGCGCCCACGAGGCCGGGACTGCCGACCATCTGCCGCGTCCGGATCGCCGTCAGGACGATGAGCACCATGAAGGTGCCGGCGGTCACGGTCATGACGACGATCAGGGGCGTCGCCACGCCGACCAGGGGGCCGAATGGGTCGCCGGGCGTCGTGTAGAGCGCCGAGGCGCCGAGGACGAAGCAGACGATGCCGCCGACCGCGAGGAGCCCGTGGCTCGTGACCGTCGCCTCGAGGCCGAACAGGACGAGCGCCAGGATGATGAGGATGAGCCCACCGACGTTGAGGGGCAGGCTGCCGAACCCGATGAAGGCCAGGATGATCGACAGGCCACCCAGGATGCCCGTCACGAAGTTCGGGTTCATGAGCTCGTAGAGGAGCCCGAGCG
>VBHW01000278.1 GCA_005881055.1 Chloroflexota bacterium | reverse complement strand
CTTCGGGAGCGTCGGTGACCTCCTCGACAAGGAGTATGTAGCCGCCTGGGGCAACGGCAACGCCATCGTCACGTACGGTGACTTCCCGCTCGCCCAGAAGGGCTCCTTCACCGTCGCACGCATCTTCAGCTCGGTCACGCACGACGGCGGCGCGACGTGGTCCAAGCCGGTGGTGATCTCCGGCAACCTCGACCAGGCATTCGTGTCCGTCCCAACGGTCGCCGCGGACGGTCGCATCTTCGCGGCCTTCCTGAACACGACGGACCTGACCACGGGTCGCGACGATTACGAGGTCGTCGAGCTCAGCCCGTCGACCGGCGCCCGGATCGCCGGGCCGTTCAAGGTGGCGACGACCATCGACGGCTTCACCGACTATCCGATCGCCTTCGGTCGCCAGACCTACCAGGACAGCCTGTTCCGATCGTGGGCGGCCGGCAACATCACCGCCGACCCGACGAACGCCGCGCACCTCGCGGTCGTCTGGTCGGACATGCGCAACAGCACGACGCCGGCACCTTCCAACCCGTATGTGGCGAAGACGAACTCCGACGTCATCGTGAGCCAGTCCTTCGACCGCGGGCGGACGTGGTCATCCCCGACGGCACTCACGCTCCCGGGCGACCAGTTCATGCCATGGGGCGCGTACGACACCGGTGGAATCCTGCGGATCGGCACGTTCGATCGGCACTACGACGCCAACAACCACCTCTACGACTATTCGCTGGCAACAGAAACCGGGTCGGGCACGCTCGCCTTCACGACGAGCAGGATCTCGACCGTGTCATCCGATCCGACGACCGGCGACCGATGGTTCGCTCGGACGGTCAACGCGAGCTTCCCGTTCGCGTCGGCGTTCATCGGCGACTACTCGAACATCGCGGCGCTTCCGTCCGGCGGCGTGGCGGCGTACTGGACCGACCTCCGCGAAACGGCCTGCTTCGGCAGCCGCTGCGGCCACGGCGAGGATGGCTTCTTCGCGACGGCTCCGTAGCGCTGGCGCCATCCAGGTATCCCTCGGCCCGCTCCCGCCGACGGCAGGAGCGGGCCGATCCTTGCGGGCCAAACGGCCTCGGGCCGTGATCAGCCGAACTTCAGGTCGTCGAGGATCTCACCCGCGGCGCGGACGCCCTCGGAGGCGCCGCCCTCCATGTATCCCTGGAAGTCCTGGGAGCACTGCTCGCCCGCGAAGTGGACGTTGCCCATCCGCTGCTTCTCCCAGCCGCTGAACGCGGTGTACTGGCCGACTCGCCAGTACGTGTACGAGAGGTTGAGGTTCGGGTCGAGCATGGGGACGGACAGCGTCGCCTTGCCGTTCCAGCGGGCGGTGATGCCCGGAAGCACGGGCTCGATCTGGCGGAGGAACGCGGCCGCATAGTTCGCCACCTGCAGGCTCGATGCGTCGGAGTACGGCGTGGACGGCCGGAACGAGCCCGCCACGTCGCCGCCGGTGTAGTCGACGACGATGCCGCTCGAGCCCGCCTGGCCGCGGGAGACGTCCCACGTGTTCTGGTAGCCCGTGTCGGCGTACGTGCTGCCGTTGCTGATTCCCGGCCACGCGCCCATCCCGTTCCAGGGTCGCGACGTGAACTGGAGATGGAGCTTGCTGTTCCGGCCCCGACCGAGGTCCTGGATCGCCGTGTTCTTCAGGCTGTCGAAGCCTGCCTTCCGGTAGTCGAGCGTCCGGAGCACGGCGAACGGGAGCGCCAGGACGACCTGGTCGGCGACGACCGGCGCCTTGACCCCATCGAACGCGAGCGAGTACGTCCCGTCGGCGTTCCGGGCGATCGACGTCATGCGCCACCCGGTCCGGATCGTCGAGCCGCGCGCCGAGACGTCGGCGGCGATGGCCCCCGGGAGGCGCTCGTTGCCCCCGACGATGTGGTAGCGCTCGTCGGAGGCGCCGAAGATCGCGAAGTTCCCCGGCCGCGCCTTGTACCCGAGGAGGTAGACGAGGTTGAGCGACGACTGGTCGGTCGACTCGGCTCCGTACTCGATGTTGTAGGCGACGTCGAGGAGGACGCCCAACTGTGAGCGGTGACCGCCCGGCACGCGCGACTCGATCCAGTCGTAGACGCTCATGTGATCGAGCGCGACGCCGCCCGGCGTGTTGAGGTTGAAGAGCGTTGGGTAGCTGGCGGCCTGCACGTCGCCCTGCAGCGCCTGGTGCACCGGCTGGAAGTCGATGTCGGCCTGGTCCTTCGGGTAGTAGCCCCCGAAGAACTTGTACGTGTCCTCGGAGCCGTTCGGCTCCGCGCCCAGCAGGTCGACAGTCGCGAGCCGGTACCGCTGCGCGAGCGTGAGGATCGTCTTGTGGCCGCTGTCGATCAGCTCGCCGCACCATTCGCTCGTCTGCCCGTCCGACCAATAGCCGCGCGAGTCCGAGTGCATGCGGCCGCCGACGCGGTCCGACGACTCGTAGACGGTCGCCGCGACGCCCTTGTCGAGGAGCGTCAGCGCACAGGTCAATCCCGCGATCCCGCCGCCGACGATCGCCACGCGGGCTCCGCCCGCTCTCGCGCTCGGCGCGAACGCGGACGAGCCACCCAGCGCGACGGCCGCGCCCGCTGCGGCCGTCCCCGCGAGGAAGTCGCGCCGGCTGATCGCGCGCAGCGACCGCTCGCGGGCTTCAGCCCGTTCGGCTCGAACTTCGGCAGGTCGGCGGCCGGTCGCCTCGGCCTCGGCGTGGTCCGCCGCAAGGCGGGCGAGCGATCGGAGAAGAGGCGTGCGCGCCATGGCTGTCCCTCCCGGAGCTGGCGCAGGAGGCGCG
>VBHW01000268.1 GCA_005881055.1 Chloroflexota bacterium | reverse complement strand
CCGTACGTGGTCGAGCTGTCGCGGCACGTCGGGCTCGACATGCCCGTCGCGGCGCTCACCCTCGGGTACCTGGTCGTGGGGCACCGGGCCATCGATGCCGGCACGGCCCGATGGTCGATCGCGACCGGGGTGCTCGCGGCGGTCGGGTTCCTGACGAAGGAATCGCTCCTGCCGTTCGTGCCTGTGCCGTTCCTCGCCGGTCTGGTGGCGGGGGCGCCCGTGGGCCGCGTCGCCCGTGTCATCGCATGGACGCTCCTCGTCGGCCTCCTCGGCACCGCCTGGTGGTGGCTGCTCTTCGCGTCGGAGACCGGCAGCGTCTACCGGCTCGGCACGCCTGCCTGGACGCTCGCGCCGATCGGGCTGGCGGTCGTCGTCGCGATTCGGCTTTTCCTGGGACCGGATCTGGGGATCGCCACGCTTCGTCGTCCCGCGC
The DNA here is from genome assembly GCA_005881055.1 of Chloroflexota bacterium. Classification (GTDB taxonomy): domain Bacteria; phylum Chloroflexota; class Limnocylindria; order Limnocylindrales; family CSP1-4; genus C-114. The sequence goes on along the minus strand of VBHW01000268.1, from coordinate 3,359 downwards.
GTCTCCGGGCGGAAAGTCGCCTGGCTCCTCGCCGCCTTGTCGGCCCTCGCGCTCGGCATCTTCTTCGACCGGGCACGCAACCTGCGCGGGCTGAGCCTCGTCGATCCGGGCCAGCTCGCCTTCTACGCCCGGACGTGGCTGCCGCAGATGGGTCCGCTCCTCGCGATCGGCGGCATCGGCGCGCTCATCGACCTCGGGAGCCGGATCGCCGCCCGGCGCCGACCGGGCCCGGCGGTGGACGAGCTCTGGCTCGCCCAGCTGTGCACGCTGCCGCTCGTGCTGCTCGTTGCCGCCGTCGGCGACGTGCCGCGGCATCTCGTCGCCCAGGGGGTGCTCCTCCTGGCGATCGGTGCGGGCGGATGGCTGTGGCTGCTCGAGGCCGTCGTCGCCCGACCCAGCCCGGGCCGTGTGGCGGCGCTGGCCGGCGCCGTGGTGGCCGCGATGGTCTGTGTGGCGCCGCTCGCCACGATCAACACGCGCGTGACGACGATCTCGCTCGTCGGCCTCCTCCTGGGGGCGGTCGTCGTGGCCGCCGTGCTGGTCCGGCCGGTGACGCGGGGGAGAGTCGTCGCGTGGCTCGGGCAGGGCGGCGCTGCCGTCGGGACGATGCTGCTGCTGCTCGGGGCAGGCACCGGCGTCCTCGCGACGGTCGCCGTCCTCCAGGGCCAGTCGTCGCTCGATGAGCGGAAGGCCAGCGCGGTGCGACTCGCGACGGACTGGCTCCGCACGAACGCCTCACCGGGATCGACGATCGCCCTCGGCGGGACCCTCGGGATGGAGACGGCGGTCGAGCTCGTCGGGGACCGGCGGCTCGTGAGCCTGCGCGAGGTCGGCGGCCTGGTCGACCCTCGCGCGCCGCTCGGGGTCGCCGACCGGTGGGGCCGCACGAACGCGCGCGACTGGATCTCTCTCGGCCCGACGCCCCAGCAGGCATCGGTGCTCGCGGGCTTCCGGTCGTCGGACCTGATCCGGCGACTGAAGACGAGGGCGGTCGACTACTGGGTCCTCATGAGCGATGAGGACGACAGCCCGCAGCGGATCGTCGAGCCGGCACTGACGCCGGACCATGGGTTCACCCCGGTCGCGGGTTGGACCGTTGCGAACGGCGGTGGGTCGTTGCGGGTCGTCATCCTCCGCGTCGACCGGGCGCATCTCGCGTTCGACCCGGGCGTCTGGACGACGGAGGCGACCCTGGAGGGCCTCGTCATGGCCCTGGAGGCGGCGGCCGGGCCGGAGCGTGCGACGGCCGCGCGGATGCTCCTCGAGCGGATCCACGTCGAGCCGGAGGGGCCGGCCGCGGACGCGCTGCGGGCTCGCCTCCGGGCGCTGAGCGGGGCGGCGTCGCTCGTCACCACCGCAGCCGTCCCGGCACCGTGAGGCGGCACCCGGCCGTGCCATACCGCATGGCATGATCGCGCGATGCTCCTGAGCCCGAACGAGGCGGCTGCGCCTGCCGAGCCGGCGCCTACCGAATCGGCGCCCGCCGCGCCCGACGACCCGTCCCTCCTCGAGCGGCAGGCCGCGCGGGCCGTCATCGCCGCGAGCGCGGCACTCTTCGTCGTCCTCCTGCTCCTCCTCCCGGCCCGGTTCCAGGGCTCCGACGAGGCGAAGTACCTGGGGATCGGCCTGAACGTCCTGCGCGGACACGGCGCGGTGACCGTGTACGGCGGGTTCTTCGAGCCGCACTCCCCGCTGTGGCTGGCGATCATGGCGGCGCCACGGGCGTGGTTCGGCCTCGACGCGTACGCCTGGGCGCACCTCCTCAACGTCGCGTCGGCCGGCGCCGTCCTCTTGCTCGGCGCCGTCCTCGGCTGGCGCATCCGGCCCGCGGCCGGAGCCCTGACGGCCGTCTCGGTGCTCGCGTTCCCGTACGTCTTCGACCTGTCGCGTCGCGTCGGCCTCGACATGCCCGTGGCGCTCCTCACGCTCGGCTACCTCTTCGTCGGCTGGGCGGCCGTCCGCCGTGGCTCGGTGCGCCTCGCGATCGCCGCGGGGGCCGTCTTCGCGGTCGGATTCCTCGTGAAGGAGACGATCCTGCCGTTCGTGCCCGTGCCCTTCTTCGCCGGCCTCGTGTGGGGCCGACCGGCGAGCTCGATCGCCCGAACCGCGGCGTGGACGCTCCTCGTCGCGGCCGTCGGCACGTCCTGGTGGTGGGTCCTGTTCGCGGCCGAGACCGGCCGCGTCTACCGGGTCGGCACGCCGGCGATCACGCTCGTGCCGCTCGGCGCCGGAGTCCTCCTCGCCGTCGCGCTCGGGCTGGGCTGGGAGCGCATCGCGGCGGGCATCCGGCGATGGAGCGCGCGCGAGACGTCCGCCGGGCGCTACGGCCTCGACGGGCGGACCGCCGGATGGCTGCTCGCCGTCCTCTGGACGCTCGCGCTCACGGTCTTCTTCAGCCGGACCCGCGAGCTCCTCGGCCACGGGCTGTTCGATCCCGGCCAGTTCGGGTACTACGTCGGGGCGTGGTTCGACCAGATGCTGCCGATCGTCGCCGTCGGCGGCATCGGCGCGGCGATCGACCTCGCGAGCCGGGTCTTCGCCGGCCGCAGGCCGGGCCCACCGGTCGACGACCTGTGGCTCGCCTCCCTGTGCGGGCTGCCGCTCATCCTCCTCGTCGTCGGCGTCGGGGACACGCCCCGCCACTACGTCGCCCAGCTCGTCATGCTCGCGGTGATCGGCTCCGGGGGGTGGATCTGGCTCATCGAGCGGGCGGTCGAGCGCCCGACTGCCGCGCGCATGACCGCCCTCATCGTCGCCGCAGCTGCGGCTGCACTCGTGCTGGCGCCGCTCGTCCTCGGCCGGCGGCTCCTCCTCGCCGGCGCCGGTGTGGTCGTCGTGGCCTGCATCGTCGGCGCGGTCGCGATCGCCCGTCGGGCCGATTGGCGCGCGAGGTCCGGCCCATGGCTGCGCCGCGGGGGCGCCTCAGCGCTCGTCGTCGCCCTCGCCTTCGTCATCGGTGCCGGATCGCTGCTCGCGCGGACGACGGGCACGCACCAGGAGGCGAGCAGCGACGCCGCCAAGGCGCAGGCCATCGCGACGCTCGCGGGTTGGCTGCGGGCCAACATGGCTCCCGGCTCGACGATCGCGTTCGGGTCCGCGCTCGGGTTCGAGAATGCCGTCGAGGTCCAGGACACGTTCCGGGTCGTCCAGGTTCGCGACGCCACCGACATCCTCTTCTCGCCGACGGCCCCGCTCGGCGTCGTCCGTCAGGGGCGCCCGCCGGCCGGCGACTGGGTCACCCTCGACGCGCTCTCTCGTACGGCGACGACGTTCACCGGGTACGAGGCGGCGCCGCTCATCGAGGGGCTCCGGCGCTCCGGCGCGGACGCATGGGTGCTCGTCACGGCCGACGAGGAGGA
>VBHW01000267.1 GCA_005881055.1 Chloroflexota bacterium | reverse complement strand
CCCTTGCTCGCCCGTCGGTGGAGGAACTCGTCCAGAGGTCTCGGCCACATGCACGTCGTTCTCGCGTACATCGATGCCGGTTCCGGCAGCCTGATCATCCAGGCCGTGATCGCGACGCTCGTCGCGGTCCCGTTCTTCCTCCGGAACAAGATCACCCGGGCCGCCCGCACCGTCCGCGGGTGGGTCTCGCGCGAGGACCGCACCGTCG
>VBHW01000272.1 GCA_005881055.1 Chloroflexota bacterium | reverse complement strand
GTCGCGGCCACGGCTGCGAATCTCCTCGAGCGGGCCAGGGTCGTGCCCGCCAGCGCCGACTCGGGTGCCGACGTCGCGGCCCTGCGCGTCCGGCTGCGACAGCTCGCCGGCCGCTGACCGCGCAGCCGGCCTGCGGGGCCCGAACGACCCGCATGGCGATGTGACCGCGGCATGATCGGGGTGGTATCTTCTCGTCGGCCGACGGATGGGTCCTCCCCGTTCGTCCCTTGCTCGCCCGTCGGTGGAGGAACTCGTCCAGAGGTCTCGGCCACATGCACGTCGTTCTCGCGTACATCGATGCCGGTTCCGGCAGCCTGATCATCCAGGCCGTGATCGCGACGCTCGTCGCGGTCCCGTTCTTCCTCCGGAACAAGATCACCCGGGCCGCCCGCACTGTCCGCGGGTGGGTCTCGCGCGAGGACCGCACCGTCGAGCAATGAGGACGGCCGGGCCAGCTGACCCGGCGGCGCCTCCGACGGCCGGCGCCGCACCCGACGGTGCGACGCCACAGGACCGCCATCCCTCCGTCCCTGTCCGGGACCCCGCGTCTTACCGCGACCCGAGCGGCTTCGTCTTCTGGGTCGACGGCCAGCCGTACCGGCAGGTGGAGCGCCGCTTCGCCGCGGAGTGGGACGCGTTCGAGGCGAGCCCGCTCAGCGACGCGCTCGTCGAGCGCGGCCTCCTCGTCCGTCACGAGCCGGCGCCGCTCGAGCTCGCCCGCGGCGGCACCGCTCACCGCGTCATCCGTCCCGAGCGGATCGACTTCGTCAGCTACCCCTATGAGTGGACGTTCGGCGAGCTGCGCGACGCCGCGCTCGTGACGCTCGAGATCCAGTCGCTCGCCCTCGAGCACGGCTTCACGCTCCGAGACGCGAGCGCGTACAACGTCCAGTTCCGGGCGGGGCGGCCGATCCACATCGACACCCTCTCGTTCGAGCCGGCCGAGTCGGGCCGCCCGTGGATCGCCTACCGCCAGTTCTGCGAGCACTTCCTCGCGCCCCTCGCGCTCATGGCGATCCGCGACGTCCGGCTCTCGGCGCTCCTGCGCGAGCACCTCGACGGCGTCCCGCTCGACCTCGCGAGCCGCCTCCTGCCGGGCCGGACCCGCCTCAACCTCGGCCTCGCGACGCACATCCACCTCCACGCCCGGGCCCAGCGGCGCTTCGCCGATCGTCCGACCGAGGCCCGGGAACGCGTCCGGAGCGCCCGACCGGTGAACCAGCCGGCCCTCCTCGACAACCTCCGCCGGACGATCGCCGGGCTGCGCTGGCGCCCGGCGGGCACCGAGTGGGCGGACTACGACGAGCGGACGAGCTACGACGCCGAGGCCACGGCCGAGAAGGAATCGCTCGTCGCTCGCTTCCTCGCCGCGACCGACGGCCGGCGCGTGTGGGACCTCGGCGCGAACACCGGCCACTACAGCCGGATCGCGGCGGACCTCGGCCGGGAGGTCGTCGCGTTCGACATCGACCCGGCCGCGGCCGAGCGGCTGTACGCGCGCGTCCGGGCCGACGGCCGGTCCGACATCCTGCCGCTCGTCATGGACCTCGCGAACCCGAGCCCGGGGCTCGGCTGGGCGACCGCCGAGCGGCGCTCGCTCGCCGACCGGGCGGACGCCGACACACTCCTCGCCCTCGCGCTCGTCCACCATCTCGCGATCGGCCGCAACGTCCCGCTCGCCGAGATCGGCGGCTGGTTCGCCCGGCTCGGCCGCCAGCTCGTCGTCGAGTGGGTGCCCCGCGAGGACGCGATGGTCCAGCGCCTGCTGGCGACGCGCGAGGACGTCTTCGACGACTACACGATCGAGGGCTTCCGGACGGCGTTCGAGCAGGCCTGGTCGATCATCGAGGAGGCGCCGATCGCCGGAACGCACCGGGTCCTCTTCTCGCTCCGGCGGGCCGCCTGAGGCCAGCCCGAGGCGCCGATCAGACCGCCCGGGCGTCAGGCCGTCAGGGCGGGGCAGGGGATGGGATAGGGGTCAACCGGCTCGTGACGTCGGTCATGTCATAGGGCCGGAACTTCCCGCGCGACGTGTACATCCGGTCGGGCAGGAGCGGCGTGTCGGTCCCGAAGTAGTCCCCGAGGATGAGCCGCCAGCTGTTGACCGGCGTGATCGACGGGTACAGCCCCGTCGTCGTCACGCCCGGCAGGTAGTAGGCGTCGAGGATCCCGTACTTCATCCGGATCTCGGCGTCGGTCGCCGTCGACCAGTCGAACGTGAGCGTGTTCGCGTTGTAGCGGGCGGGGTAGGGGCCCTCGTCGGCCTGGAGGAGGATGATCGGCCGCTGCGCCTCGGGCACGGCGAGGAGCGTCGTCATGAACGCCTTGATCTGGGCGTTCGTGTACAGGAGCTGCCGCCCGTAGTTCGCCGCGACGTCGCGCGGGTTCTTGTCCTCGGCGACGAACGAGCCGTCGGCCGCGAACACGTACGGCGGGTGGGGGAGCAGGAAGTGGCAGAAGACGAGCTTCGGCCGCGTGTCGTCGGTGTCGGCGGCGAGCTTCTGGACGGTCGCCCATTGGAATCGCGCGATGTCGTAGTAGCGCTGGCGCTCCGGCGTCGCCTTGATGAGCCCGAGGCGCCGCCCGACCGCGGGCAGGAC
>VBHW01000271.1 GCA_005881055.1 Chloroflexota bacterium | reverse complement strand
CCGACGGCCGTCTCGCCGCGCAGCCGTACGTCGTCCGACTCGTGGCGGAGGGACGCCGGGAGACTCCGGAGGCGACCTACGCCGAGCTCGCCGAGCGCCTGTCGCTCCACCGCTCGGCGGTGCAGCGCGCCCTCGCGTGGGTCGAGCGCCTCGCCCTCCGCGACGAGGCCGCCGGTCGTCGTCAGCGTGGCGACGCTCATCGTCCGGGCGACGGCTCGGGTGCCGTCGCCGTCGTCGAGCGGCCGTGACCACCACGCCTCTGGCATGATCGCTCCGTGCGACCGGTCATCATCGCCGCCAACTGGAAGATGCATACGGTCCCTGCCGAGGCCGCGGAGCTCGCGTCGACGATCGCCCGACGGACGGCGGAGGCGGAGGTGATCCGGGTCATCTGCCCGCCGTTCGTCGCCCTCGCCGGTGTCCGCGATGCGCTGGCTGGGACCGGCGTGGCCGTCGGCGCCCAGAACGTCCACCACGAGCGGTCCGGGGCGTACACGGGCGAGGTGAGCGCGCCGATGCTCGAGGGGCTCGCCACCTGGGTGATCGTCGGCCACTCGGAGCGACGGCGCGACGCGGGCGAGACCGACGAGCAGATCAATGGGAAGATCCGCCGCGCACGTGAGGCCGGCCTGCGGGTCATCCTCTGTGTCGGGGAGCAGCTCGCCGAGCGTGAGGCCGGCCGCGCCGAGACGGTCGTCCGCGGCCAGCTCGCGGGAGCCCTGACGGGTGTCGCCGGGGACCGCGCGATCGAAGGCGGAGCGGAGACGGATGCGAACGGCGCCTGGCTCGCGATCGCCTACGAGCCGGTGTGGGCGATCGGCACGGGCCGGAACGCGAGCGGTGCGGACGCAGCCGCCATGGCCGTCGTCGTCCGGGACGCGCTTGCCGGCATCGGTCTCGGCGGGGACGCGGACGCGATCCCCGTGCTCTATGGGGGGAGCGTCACGGCAGCGAACATCGGCGAGTTCCTCGCCGAGCCCGCGATCGACGGCGCCCTCGTCGGCGGAGCGTCGCTCAAGCCGGACGAGATGGCCGGGATCGTGGCCCGGGCGGGCCTGACCGCGCGGGCGCGCGCCGCGGTCCCTTCGTGAGCCGCTGGTAGCGGGAGCGTTCGATGCCGACGCTCGTCCTCCTCCGGCACGGTGAGAGCACCTGGAACAGGGAGAACCGCTTCACCGGGTGGACCGACGTCGACCTCACGCCGGCCGGGATCGACGAGGCCCACGATGCCGCACGGCTGCTCGCCGCCGAGGGCCTGACGTTCGATGTCGCGTTCACCTCGGTCCTCAAGCGGGCGATCAGGACGCTCTGGATCGTCCTCGACGACATGGATCTCATGTGGCTCCCCGTCCGACGGTCGTGGCGGCTCAACGAGCGCCACTACGGCGCCCTCCAGGGCCTGAACAAGGCGGAGACCGCACGCGCATACGGCGAGGACCAGGTCCGCGTCTGGCGACGGAGCTACGACGTGCCGCCGCCAGCGCTCGAAGAGGACGATCCGCGCTTCCCCGGCCACGATCGGCGGTACGCGGACCTCGTGCCGTCGGAGGTACCGAGGACGGAATCGCTCAAGGACACGGTCGCCCGGTTCCTGCCGTTCTGGCACGCGAACATCGCCCCCGAGGTCCGCGCCGGACGTAGGGTCCTCATCGCCGCCCATGGCAACAGCCTGCGGGCGCTCGTGAAGTACCTCGACGGTGTGTCCGACGAGGAGATCGTCGGCCTGAACATCCCGACGGGCGCGCCGCTCGTCTATGAGCTCGACGATGACCTCCGGCCCGTTGGCCATCGCTACCTCGGCGATCCGGAGCGGATCCGGGCTGCGATGGCGGCGGTGGCGGCGCAAGGCTCGTCGGCGGGCCCGGCGCAAGGGTCATCGTCCGCTTCGGCGCCGTCCGCCCGATGAC
>VBHW01000270.1 GCA_005881055.1 Chloroflexota bacterium | reverse complement strand
GCCGGGCATCCTCCACCTCGGACCGCCTCGGTTGACATCGCGAGATCGCCTCGTCGTCCTCGGGCTCGTCGGCCTGCTCGCGATGCTCTCGATCGCGATCAGCGGCCCGGCGGTCAGCCCCGTGGCCGTGGGGCCCAGCGTTCAGTCGGGCCCCGACGCGGCCAGCGGCAGCCCTGCGCCGCTCGTTTACCGAGAGGGCATCGTCGGCCGACCCGAGTCGATCAACCCGCTGACTGCGCGAACCCAGCCCGATCGCG
>VBHW01000269.1 GCA_005881055.1 Chloroflexota bacterium | reverse complement strand
TCGAACCGGCGATCTCGTGCTCCCAAAGCACGCGCGTTGCCAGACTACGCCACGCCCCGACGACTCGAACGTGAATATCGCACGATACTCGACATTCCGGCGGTAGAGGCTGGACCTTCACCGCTCATATCGCATATGCTGTTCGCCTGTCAGGACTCACAGCCGGAGCGAGAGCGATGCGAGCAGCCCCTACCGACACGGCCCATTCTACGGTCCCCGGCGAACTCGGCGAACTCCTGGCCAGCTGGCGCCGCCATCTCCGCGCCCAGCGGATCAGCCCGGCCACGATCTCGACATACTCGACCGCGGTCGGACAGCTCGCGGGCTTCCTCGCTCGTCAGGGGATGCCTTCGTCGGCCGCCGACGTCCGTCGGGAGCACGTCGAGGCGTTCATCACCGACATCCTCGAGCACTGGAAGCCCGCGACGGCCCATAACCGCTACCGCGGCTGCCATGCCTTCTTCCGCTGGCTCCAGGAGGAGGGCGAGGTCCGCGACAACCCCATGGAGCGGATGAAGCCACCCCGGCTCCCGGAGGAGCCGCCGCCGGTGCTTCGGGCGGCCGAGCTCCGGGCGCTGCTGGCAGCCTCCGAGCGCGACAAGACCTTCGCCGGCCGACGCGACGAGGCGGTCCTGCGGATCTTCATGGACACGGGAGCTCGGCGCGGCGAGGTCCTGGGCCTCGGCGTCGCCGACGTCGACCTCGAGGAGGGCCTGCTTCGAGTGACCGGCAAGGGGAGCCGGACGAGGATCGTGCCGATTGGCGCACAGACCGTCCGCGCCCTCGATCGATACCTGCGGACCCGGGCCAAGCACCCACGGGCCGATCTGGCCACCCTGTGGATCGGCAAGAAGGGCCGGCTGACGGAGTCGGGGCTGGCGGAACTCGTCCGTGACCGGGGCCTCCAGGCCGGGATCCCGGGTCGCGTCCATCCGCACATGTTCCGCCACGCCTACGCCCACATGATGCTCGCCGCCGGGATGCAGGAGACCGACCTCATGGCCGTCGTGGGCTGGCGCAGCCGCGACATGGTCGCCAGGTATGCTGCATCGACCCGAGCCGACCGCGCGATCGCCGCGGCGAGGGCCCTGAGCCCGGTCGATCGGATGGCCAACGATCGCTAGGGATCGATCACGACCGGATGTCGCGGTTCGAGATCGCTGGCAAACGCGCTGACGGGAGCGGGGTCGTTCGCTACGGCGACGGCGGGAGACGGCCGTCTTGGGCTCGAGCCTTCGCGCTCGCCTGCGCCAGCCGGAGCATGTGTGCCCGCATCGCCCGTTCGGCGCGCCGGCCGCGCTCACCCGGCTCGAGCCGGCCCTCCGGATCGACCTCCCGTTCGAACGCGCTCGCGGAAACCACGCCGGGCCGGCCGTGTCATCGCCTCGCCGCCGTACCGTGCGCCCGTGGTGAGACCGCCTATTCGACCCCAGGCGGCTCGTTCGCGGCGCGCCATCTACGACGACCGCCTGAGTTCAGCGCGGGTCTTCAGAGCGTCGCGTCGCCGCGCTGACGGCGGCGTCACCGTGGAGCTGTAGCCCGCGTCGGTCGCCGAGCTCAACGAAGCGCCTCGTCGATCTCTTCGCCACCGCCATAGCCGAGGATTCGGAGCCAGTCATCGGTCGCGACCGGCGTCGGGCAGACGCGGGGTCGTGGATCGGTGAGGAGTGTGGCGACCGACATCCGCTGGCCTCCGACGTGGAGCGGCACGGCGATCGCGGAGAGTCCGTGCGCCCTGAGCTCGCCGAGGACGAGCGCCCAACCTCGGCCCCGGAGGCCCGGGTAGCCGTCGTTGCGCTTGGCGACCCGGGCGAGGAAGTCGACCCGTTCCCGGCTACCGGCGACGAAGACGACGTGCCAGCCGGTCCGCGACTGGAAGCCGTGGGCATAGCGGGCGAGCTTGTCGCGGATGTCCGGGCCGTGCTCGGTGCCCTCGTCGATCTCGAGACAGAGGACGCCCGAGCCGGCCGGCGCCTGGAGGGCAACGACGCTGTCGGGATACGTGTGCGGCAGGAGGTCGGTCGCCATCGGCTCGGTCAGCCAGGCATGGACGAGCGGTCCGGAGAAGTCGCCCCGATCGGCGCGGATGAGGGCGCAGACCGTCTCGACGACGTTGAGGGAATGGCGGAGCTGGGTGCCGGCTCGGGAGCGCGTGAGTGGGTCATAGCCGAGTCGTCGTCGGGCTTTCGCCGAGACGCGAAACGCTAGTGGAGCTCCGCCGCGGGATATCGGTGCGAGGACGGCCCGGTCGAGGAGGCCGATTGCGTGCATCGCCGCGAGGCGTTCCTGGGCGGTCTGGCGACGGTGGTAGACGAGGGTCACGAGCTGGGCGGTTGTCGCGACGTCGGCCCGGTAGAGGATCCGGAGGCAGGCCCGATCGCGGTAGGGTAGGAGGGCCGGATCGACGATGACCCGACGATCGGGCGGTGGCGCCGAGACGAACGCGCCGATCATGGTCTATGGGGTCCCGCGTC
>VBHW01000277.1:2619-3035 GCA_005881055.1 Chloroflexota bacterium | reverse complement strand
CTCGCCGATGCGCTCCAGGCGCCGCCCAACTGGCGACCCCGGACGGATCAGTGGAACGCGGTGGAGACCATCATCGGAACCCACCTCAACAAGGCCCTGACCGGAGGTGAAACGGCCGACCAGGCAGCCACCGGCGCGGCGGGCGAGATCCGGACACTGATGAAGGGTGCCGGCTACCCGACCCAGTGACCCGGAGCGGGCAGTGATCGAGCGAGCGACCCATCGGACCTTGACGTGAGTGTTCGCTGCCGGGCAGCCGCGTGAGCGCTGTCCCGGCACAGAGGCTCGCGATCGGCGCCCGAATCCGGTCCGCATGGATAGCCCGGAGCCGGCAGGAGCGGCTGGTGTATCAGCTGCTCCTGCCGGTGTTCGGCTCGGTCTTCGTGATCGCCACGATCCCGTTCGTCCTGGCCGTC